>JAFAFV010000148.1 GCA_023423285.1 Bacteroidota bacterium | reverse complement strand
CACGGCCCTGCCGTTTCAAATAATCCGAAAGCTCGGCATTTACGGGGTATAAAAGTTTTTTACGCGAAGGTTTGTCATTCAGTTCCTGAATCAGATCCATAGTTCAGCAAGTTACAAAATACCGGTGACTTGTATTTGGCGGCAATGTTAAGGTTTGGCATTCAGGATTTTTGAAAAATATTTCAACCCGGTTCAGGTCCAGAAATACGAGTGCTGCCGGAGATTCGATATACGATAATGTCACTGACAATGGCAGGCAAATACTGGAAAAGATAAGGCTTATGGAATCTGAAAGGAAGTTCCCTTTGATCAATTCCGGTAAATCATTTCCTTTCAAGGTTCTGTATTTCTTTGATGGCTTTATCCTGCGCTGCAACGGGAATGGACGCATTAATGCGGCGCACAGCCTTTTTCAGTCGCGTTTTTCATTTTCTGTCTCTGAAAACGGTTACACTTCTTTATTGTAAACCAGTAACGGCACTTTGGTTTTAAAGGAAAGCTCTTCAGACTTGCTGGAAAGGAACAGCCGTTGAAAGAAGGTGCGTTGTTGTTGGGTAAACATCACCACTACTGATGGTTTGTTTTGTTTGATCTTTTCTTCCAGCCTTTCAATCAGCGATCGCACCGCATCATTTTGCTCAAAGCTGAATTCGATACCGTAGCGAAAATGTTTTTTAAAAGAATTGTTGATGGCCTTCTCATCAAACATCACCTCGTTGGGCCATGCAAAATGCACCATTTCAATTTTAGCCTTTAGCGGCTTTGCAAAGTTGATTACCTTTTGCGACTCCTGCTGAAAATTGACCATGTCGGTGGCAAACATAATTTTGGAAATCGGGCTTACCTTGTATTCTGCTGGAACAGCCAGCACCGGAAGTTCAGACCGCGTGATAAGGTTGCCCGTGTTGGTGCCAAGAAATTTTTTCAGTTTACCCGCACCTCTTGTGCTGATGCAAATGCAGTCATAACCTGAGTTTTTATTTGCATGGTACAATATAGACACATCAGCATCAAGCCCCTCAATTACTCTTGTGTTGATCTTTACTGGTGCAACGCCTGCTTCCTGGTATACATCGGCTACAAATGCTTTAAGACGCTTGCCGGCTTCACCAAGTTCTTTTTTTACGTAACTCTCAAGCGCATCTTTGCTCCAGCTTGTAGGCCGTAAACAATAATGTACGTGCAGAAACACGATCTGAAGTTTTTGCTGGGTTGACCATTGTATGGCAAAACGCATAGCGCTTTTAGACGCTTCTGAAAAGTCGGTTGTAACAAGTATTTTCTTCATAATAGAGTGATTTTTAACTACCTTTTAAAGTTAAGGAAGTTTGGTTGCAATTACAATTTATTAGCCTTCAGAAGTTTATTATAAAAACGTAACATCCTTATTGTGTATGTACCGTGCAATTTTTTAGGGTATGGGTACTTGTTAAACTTTAGATGCATTAGTTGTTAAGGTTTATATTTGCTCACTCAAAATTTCGTTATGTCTGATGCGATCGTACAGCAGGTACAGCAAACTGCTAACTACCTGAAACAACAATATGCCGCCCAGCCGGAAGTAGCTGTAATTTTAGGAAGCGGCCTGGGCAATTTTGCTGCAAACATTACGGTTGAAAAAGAAGTGCCGTACAGTGATATTCCTAATTTTCATGCGTCAACAGTAAAGGGCCACACAGGTAAAATGATTTTTGGAACACTTTCTGACAAAAAGGTCGTGGCCATGTCTGGAAGGTTTCATTATTACGAAGGTTATTCTCCGCAGGATGTGGTTTTTCCGGTAAGAGTATTAAAGCAACTGGGTGTAAAAACACTGTTGCTGAGCAACGCTGCAGGTGGCGTCAACCCAAGTTTTAAAGTGGGCGATATCATGTTCATCAACGATCATATCAGCTTTTACACACCCAATCCTTTAATTGGAAAAAATATTGAGCAGTGGGGCACAAGGTTTCCGGATATGAGTGAGCCTTATAAAAAACATCTTATTGCCAAAGCAAAAGAAATCGCATCGGCAAGTGATATTGAAGTGAAAGAAGGGGTTTACTTTGTAGTAACAGGGCCTACTTTTGAAACTCGTGCAGAATACAGAATGATCCATATTTTAGGTGCTGATGCAGTAGGCATGAGCACCGTGCAGGAATGCATTGTGGCTAACCACATGGGCATGGATGTTTTTGCAGCAAGCGTGATCACTGATATAGGTATTCGCGAAGAGGAAAACATAATTACCCATGAAGAGGTTTTAGAAGCGGCAAATGCTGCCGAACCCAGACTAGCTAAAATTTTTATGGAACTTGTGGCTGCCATTTAATTTCTTACAAAAAAGAATGAGGTATTTAATCAGTATAGTTTTACTATTGATCACTGTTGAAGGGCTGGCGCAGGATCCAATGCGCGGCGCAACAGACAGGATCAGGAATATGCGGGGCGCCATGAGCGGCGGGCAGGGGGGAGACTCACTAGGGCGGCGTGATAAAAACGAAGATTCCATTACCATTACTTACAGATACCTTGATACTGCGCGGCAGTTTTTGTTAGATTCCTCCATCAAGGACTTTACAAAATACCCTATTCCGCCGCAGTATAATCATTTGGGCAACACGGGCAGCCCCGCACAGTCTATGTTGTTTTCACCCATATTAAAGTCTGGCTGGGATGGTGGTTATCATTCGCTGGATCTATACAAGTTTACCGTAGACAGGGCCAGGTTTTTTGTGGCTACCCGGCCATTTTCCGAGATCAATTATATGATCGGGTCACGCTCTGAACAATACATTGAGCTGATGCATACACAAAACATCAGGCCTAATTGGAACGCGCATTTTCAATACCGTTTCATTAATGCGCCGGGTATGTATAAAAGCCAGAAAACAAGTCATAACAATTATCTGTTCACCAACTGGGTTCAGTCAAAAAACAAGAGGTATAATAATTACTTCGCCATTGTGGCAAATAAATTACAGGCAGGTACTAATGGCGGTGTTTTAACAACTGATGGAAGCGGCAACTATTACAATTACCTCGATGACTCCAGGTATGCCAACCGATTTAGGGTGCCTACCAAACTTGGCGGCGATGCGGAAGGTGGCTATAATTTCTTCAATACCGATGTGCCTACGGGTAATAAATACAACGATGTGAATTTTGTGATGCGCCAGCAGTATGATCTGGGCAGAAAGGATTCACTGGTAACCGACAGCACCGTCATCCCACTTTTTTTTCCGCGCCTGCGCGTTGAGCATACTGCCCAATACAGCGTGTACCGGTATGTATTTGAAGGTCTTGCCAGAGATGCGGCCTATTTTCAGCAATATTATGGATTGAACGTTCCCACAAATACAAGCAGTTTTTTGATACAGGATAAATGGAAAGAACTTACGAACGACTTTTCTATATACACTTACCCGGATGAAAAAAACACGCAGCAATTTATAAAAGTGGGCGCTGCCATGCAAAACCTCACCGGCAATTTAAAAGACAGTAATACGGTGCATCAGTTTGTAAATATATTTGGCCATGGCGAATACCGGAACCGCACGCGCAATCAGCGCTGGGATTTGATGGCCTACGGGAAATTATATTTTGCAGGCCTGAACCTTGGCGATTATGAAGCCAAAGCCAGTATACAAAGCCTGTTGGGGCAAAGAATCGGTTCTTTAAAACTGGGGTTTGATAATGTCAACCGTTCTCCTGGTTATAATATGAACCCCAACAGCTCTTTTTACCTGATGCCGGAGGAGACAGAATTCAAGAAGGAAAATATTACCCACATTTACGCGGAAATTTATCAGCCTGTTTTAAAAATGAATTTAAACGGGCATTACTACCTCATCAATAATTACCTGTACTTAACTGAATTTTATAAATACCGGCAGCACAACGTGTTGTTCAATCTGTTGCAGATAAATGCGGGTAAAGTATTTGAAGCCGGGCGTAAAAAACAATGGAAATGGCGGGCCGATGTATCAGTGCAAAAGGTAATAGGAAGCGCTCCGGTAAACGTGCCACTGGTGTACACGCGCAACCGCTTTGCTTACGAAGGAAACCTGGGTTACCGAAGGCTCGATCTGGCTTTTGGTATTGATACGCGCTACAGGCTGAACTATAAAGCCAATCATTACTCGCCGGTGCTGGGAGAGTTCTTTTACCAGAACGACAGTACCGTAAAGTACAAATTGCCTGATATAGCAGGCTTTGTACATTTCAGAATCAATAATTTTAAACTCTTTTTCAGGGCTGAAAACCTCAATACTTTCAGGATATTGGATGGTCAGGCGGGCTGGACCAACCATAATTTTGGAGCGCCAGATTATCCTTACCCGGGCCTGATCATAAGACTGGGCATCTTCTGGGGTTTTGTAAACTAATATCATTTTTAAAAAAACGAAACAATTACAGCCGCAACCTGTTGTACATTTGTATCATCTGTTAAATTACAAATCTTAAAATATCCATCATGATCAAAAAACATTTTCTGACTACTTTTTTTGCCCTGTTTCTAAGCGTGATGTTTGTCAGCGCACAGTCAAAAACAGAAACCATCCCTGTGTCAGGCAACTGTGGAATGTGTAAGAACAGTATTGAAAAAGCCGCAAAAAAAGCCGGCGTTTCTGCTGCAGAATGGAATAGGGAAACCAAATTGCTGACCGTAACTTACAATGCCAAAACAACCGATGCTAAAAAAATTCAGCAAGGTATTGCCGATGTTGGGTACGATACAAAAGACATCAGGGCGGCAGATTCAACTTATAACAACCTGCATGGCTGCTGTAAATACGAGCGCACCAAAACTTACACAGTATCTACAAAAAATAAGGGTGGCGATGATGCTGATTGCTGCGAAAAAAGTGACAAGCAATGCTGTAAAGATAAATTAGCAGCAAAAAAAGCAGGCGCTGAAGTGGTTTGTAAAAAAGACGCGCAGGGAAAAGATTGCTGCACCAAAAAATGACTTCAGTTAAAAAATAATCAACAAGGTAACCGCACAGGTTGCCTTTTTTTCTTCTTACCATTCTAACCGTTTACAAGTATTCATACAGATGCGTTCAAAACTCTTACTGGCTATAGCCTTTTTCCTATTCGCGCTTAGCGCACAGGCACAGGTAATCATTGTGCAAGATTCAGTTCTTGAAGAAGTGGTGGTAACAGGTTCTAAAACGGAAACCCTTAAAAAGAAAGTTCCTTTTTCTGTTTCACAAATCAACCGCCTGCAAATTGAAAACACCGGGCAAATTAATATTTTGCCAGTGCTGAATAATTATGTTCCGGGCGTATTTGTGACGGAAAGAAATGCACTTGGCTTTGGCGTAGCAACTGGCGGTTCTGGTGGCATCAATATTCGTGGCGTGGGTGGCGCGCCCAACACCGGCGTGCTTGTACTAATTGACGGCCACCCGCAATACCAGGGTATTTTCGGTCATCCGCTGGCTGATGCTTATGTGGCCTCTGACGTACAAAAAGTGGAAGTGATCCGCGGGCCTGCATCTATGCTGTACGGTACCAATGCAATGGGCGGTGTGGTAAACATCATTACCCGCCAAAACGAACAGGCTGGTTTTAATGGTAGCGCGGGAGTATCTTACGGTTTTTACAACACACAAAAATATTACGGCACGGCCGGTTACCGGCAAAAAAGGTGGGATGTGTATACATCTATCAATCATGATAAAACAGACGGCATTAGAGACAGCACTGATTTTAAAATTACCAATGGTTATACCAAAGTTGGTTACACCATCAGCGATAAATTAAAACTGATGGCCGATTTTATGATTGCCAAATATTTTGCAAATGATAACGGCCCGGTACACAATCCCGCACATTTTGGTATTGATATTTTACGTGGCAAAACATCTCTTACACTTGGTAATTCAATTGCAAATTCTGAAGGCGCTTTAAAAATCTATCACAACTTTGGCAACCACACTCTGTCTGATGGTTTTCAGTCCACCGACAGAAATTCGGGCATTATGCTTTACCAAACGGTGCGGTTGTTTACCGGTAATTCTATCACGGTGGGTACCGACCTTAGGCAGTATGGCGGCGATGCCAATGCAGGAAAAGCAAAAGACACTTTAAAAACCGTAAATGAAGTAGCTGGTTATATTTATACGCAACAAACCCTGGCGGAGATCATAACGCTGAACGCCGGCCTGAGAATAGAGCATAGCAATGTGTGGGGAACTGAACTGGTGCCGGTGGGTGGTGTTGCCATTAGTCCTTCAAATTATACTACATTTAAAGCATCACTTTCAAAAGGTTTTAGAAGCCCCACCATTATGGAGTTGTATTTATATGCTTCTAATCCTGATTTGAAGCCTGAAAGAATGATGAACTATGAGCTGAGCTGGCTGCAGGGGATGCTTGCTAATAAATTAAAAATTGAACTGACAGGTTATGTCATCAATGGGGAAAACATGGTGCAGGTAGCAGGAAATCCACCTAACGTAAGGCGTGAAAACGTGGGCAGTTTTAACAATAAAGGGGTAGAAGTTTCAGTAAACTATATTCCAATAAAGCAACTGCATCTGCACTCCAATTACAGTTACCTGCATCAGCAAAAAATTACGCTGGCAGCGCCCAGGCAGCAGTTCAACATCAATGCTAACTATAAATACAACATATGGAACTTTTTTACAGGTCTGCAGTACATTGATCAGTTGTTCAGCAACATCATTCCTGAACGTTTACAAAACTACACACTTTGGAATGTTAGGGTAAGTGCCGCGCCGCTGAAACATTTGAACCTGTTTATTGCTGGCAATAATTTGCTCAACAAGCAATACGAGATTAATTATGGGTACCCCATGCCGGGCCGCAATTTTTCAGCAGGTGTGGATGTGAGATTTTAAAATGATAAGCGGGGCTAACTAATTATAAAACCCATTTTTTATACCTGTCTAAAGCTTCAAGGTAATAGTAATCAGCATAAGTAAGTGATACATCTACTTCTGAATTGCCGGGTAAATTTCCCACGCTGTTTTGCAGTATGAAGCCATTATTGGCACCGGGTGCAGAGCGATATGTTGTGCCCAGTGCTTTGATCATTGTTGTGGCATCTGCAACATATTTTTTCTTTTGGCGTCCCTGGCTGTATTGTGCAAGCTCTAAAAGCGCTGACGCCATAATAGCACCGGCAGATGCATCACGCTTTGCATTAGGAATATCAGGGGCATTATAATCCCAGTAAGGAATTTTATCTGCAGGAAGGTTCGGATGGTTGAGCAGGTAAGCCGCTATTTTATGGGCCTGGTCAAGATATTTTTTATCTCTCGTAAAACGGTACATCATGGTATAACCGTACAATCCCCACGACTGGCCGCGGGCCCATGCGCTTTCATCAGCATAACCCTGGTGCGTTACTTTCTTTAACACAGCGCCTGTTTCAGGATTGTAATCAACCACGTGGTAGCTGCTGTTGTCTTTTCTGAAATGATTTTTGAGCGTGGTGTTGGCATGGGTTCTTGCTATGTCTGCATATTTTTGATCCCCACCGTTTTGTGCAGCCCATTCCAGCAATTCAAGGTTCATCATGTTATCAATAATTACGGGGGCTTTATACTTGTTGCTTTTGTTCCACGATTGGATGGATCTCATAGCAGCGTTATAACGTTTGGTGGCGCTTTCGGCAGCCGTCATGATCACTTCTTTGTATTCCGGATTTTTTGTTATCTCGTAAGCCGTACCAAAGCTGCAGAAGATCATGAAGCCGATATCATGATTGCCGGTAAAATATTTGATATTTTCCTGAAGTTTTAGTCTGTTCTCTGCTTCCTGTTTGATCACAGCATCATTCGTGGCTTTATAAATCAGCCATAAAGAGCCGGGATAGAAGCCGCTGGTCCACCTTTCTGTTTTGCCCGTTACGAACTGATCTTTTGCAGGATCATAATTAACTGGCATTTCATAAACAGGTGTATTCTTCATGAGTATTTTGTATTGCTCCGCAGCAAATTTTTCATTATTGCCAATCACCTTGCGGGATATTTTATTAGAAGACGAACAGGATGTTAGCAACAAAGCAAATACAAAGCAATAGGTAATCAGTTTCATAACAATTGGTTTTATTTCTTTAAATATGAATGAATATTCTGAAAAGAACAAATCCATTCCTTGTATTATTTGCTATAACGTTTTCGATTGATCAAAAACCTCGTGTAATAGTATTATTTTTAGCCATCAATTTTTGTATAAATAGCCATAAGCAAAATTGCATACCGACTGGGAGTATATGGCGTATTCGATATGATCATTAAAAAACAGGCGCATAGCGGCGTACTAAAAAATAACACATGAAACTAAATTGCTTACTGATTGCCTGTATGATTTTTTACTGTTGCAATTTTGTTTTCTCCCAGGTTCATCATATGCCCGTACAACAACATCCGCGCTTATTTTTATTCAGCCAGGATGAAGCCGCAGTAAAGCAGGCATCAACTGTAAATGTTCATTATAAAAAAGTGGTGGAAGCCATTCACAAAGAAGCAGAGAATATGCTGGCATTACCGCTGCTGGAAAGAAAACAAATCGGCAGAAGGTTGCTGAGTGTTTCAAGAGAGGCTATTAGAAGGATATTATATCTTTCTTACACCTACAGGGTGAGTGGCGACAAAAGATTTTCAAACAGGGCGGTAGCAGAGATGAGTAATGTTGCAAAGTTCAGCGACTGGAATCCGTCACATTTTTTGGATGTTGCAGAAATGACTACTGCTGTAGCTATAGGGTACGACTGGCTACATCATTTGTTGCCATCCGAAACAGCAGGCGAAATTAAAACCGCGATCATTGAAAAAGGATTGAAGCCATCTTTTATAAGCCGGCACAACAGTTGGCTGAAATCTGATAATAACTGGAACCAGGTATGTAATGCGGGGATGACACTTGGCGCACTGGCCATTTATGAAGATGATCCTGAGTTGGCCAAAAGCATCATCAACAGAGCTATAGAAAGCATCAAAATTGCCATGAAAGTATATGGCCCTGATGGCGCTTACCCCGAAGGATCTGGGTATTGGGAATACGGCACTTCTTACAATGTTTTATTTTTAAGTGCTCTTGAGAAAATTTATAAAACAGATTTTGGCCTCACGCGTATAAAAGGTTTTATGAATTCGGCGGATTATATGCTGCACGTGATAAGTCCTTCAGGCCATGCATTTAATTACGCTGATAACGGAACCAATAAAAATTTTAATACAGCAATTTTTTGGTTCGCGGCTAAAAACAATAGTCACCAAATTCTGACAAACGAACTTGCTTATATAAAAGATCAGCCTCAAAACCAATTGAACGGCAATAGGTTTTTGCCCATGCTGCTGATATGGGGAAAAGATATTGCCCGCTATCGCGCAATAACGCCACAGCAACTTATGTGGACAGCTAATGGTTTAAGCCCGGTTGCCATGATGCGCACTTTGTGGACGGATCGCAACGCTATTTACCTGGGCTTTAAGGCGGGTGTTGCCAATGTAAACCACGCTCATATGGATGTAGGGTCTTTTATAATGGAAGCAAATGGTGTGCGCTGGGCGATGGATTTCGGCATGCAGAATTATGAATCGCTTGAAGCAAAAGGCATGAGAATCTTTGGTAAAGATCAGTATGCGCAGCGATGGACCATTTTTCGTTACATCAATACATCACACAATACACTTACCATTAATGACAGTTTGCACCGAGTGAATGGCAGGGCTGAAATTGATAGGCACTCGTGCAGTCCCCGGTTTATGTTTGCACAAAGCAATATGACCGCTGTATTTGGAAACGAAGTGAAAAAAGCCGTTAGAGGTGTTGGCATACGCGATAAACAATATGTGGTAATACAGGATGAAATTGAAACGGGCGGCAAACCGGTATTACTGCGGTGGAGCATGGTGACTCCGGCAGATGTAAATATTGTTTCTGGCAGCGAGATACAGCTTAAAAAGGATGGAAAAAAACTTTTGCTAAAGATGCATTCTTCTTTGCCAGTTACAATTAAAACATGGAGTACGACACCCACAACCAGTTATGATGCAGCCAACCCCGGAACCATTATTGTAGGGTTTGAAGTACAGATTCAGGCCAACACATCCTCCACTTTTATGGTGCACCTGCTACCGCAGGACAAGACTGCTGATGATAAGGTGACTCCTTTAGCCCAATGGCAATAGTGTGTTTAAACATTAATTAACCTATGTCAATGGCTACGATGCAATTTGATGGTAATTTCGTGTTATTATTAACAAAAACAAATCAGCATGAAATGAGCCTTAGAATGCTTCACGCCACCAGGAACAAGTATTTTGGCGAATTCCATGTAACATTAATTAACAGCCGAAAAGCGGCGCACTAAAAAGATACACATGAAAAAAACATTATTACTATCGCTTGTTACATTATTTGCAACTGTAAGCATATTTGCACAAACCACCTGGAAGGTGGACCCATTCCACAGTTCCATTAATTTCACCATCAAACATTCTGGAATTAGTTTTGTACCAGGTAAGTTTGAAAAATTTGACGGCAGCATGGTTGCTTCAAAAGCAGATTTTACTGATGCCAAAATAAATTTTACTGTAGATGTAAAAAGTATAAATACTTCTGTAGAACCCAGGGACAATCACTTACGCAGTGCAGATTTTTTTGAGGTGGAAAAATATCCCAATATGACATTCGTGGGAACATCGTTCAAAAAAATAAAAGGCAACAACTATGAGCTGAAAGGTAACATGACCATTAAAGACGTGACCAAACCCGTTACTCTGAGCGTGGTATACGGCGGCACAACCAAAGATCAGCAGGGTAATGAAAAGATCGGTTTTTCAGCTTTCTTAAACCTGAACAGACTTGATTATAACGTAAACTACGATCCCACGGGTATGGGCATTGCAAAAGATGTGGATATAAAAATTTACCTGCAGTTTGCAAAAGCTAAATAATTTGTTAACCATACAAAAAATATCTAAGGCAGTCTGATACCAGGATGCCTTATTTATTTTTAACGCGGCATGATAATTGGTAAAATTTTTCCATTAATTCCGATATTTTTACCAAACAAAACAAAATAGTAATACATAGAATGTTGAAAAAGATCGCAGTCTTAATGCTAACCACGCTCATTAATTTTAGTGGTTATTCACAAAACACTTCATTGCGTGCACTAGATCCTCAACTCAAAGATTATGTTTATCCTTATTCCGTTTACTTTTTGCCATTGCATATTCAGGGGCAAACTTTGCAAATGGCTTATATGGATGTTCAGCCCACTTCTTACAATGGTAAAAATGTAGTACTGCTACATGGAAAAAATTTCAATGGGGCGTATTGGAAAACAACTATAGAAGACCTGGTAAAAGAGGGTTACCGTGTGGTTGTTCCTGACCAGATAGGTTTTGGAAAATCATCCAAGCCTGAAAGTTTTCAATACAGTTTTCATCAGCTTGCTGCCAATACAAAAGCGGTTTTAGATACTTTAAGAATAAAAAAAGCAACGATAGTAGGCCATTCTATGGGCGGAATGCTGGCTACAAGGTTTGCATTAATGTATCCTGATATTACAGAAAAGCTGGTGCTTGAGAATCCCATCGGGTTGGAGGATTATAAAGTTGTAGTGCCATACACACCTGTCAGCGCCAACTATCAAAATGAATTGAAAGCAACTTATGAGTCTTTAAAAGAGTACCAGCTTAAATTTTATTACGATAACAAATGGAAACCCGACTACGACGAGTGGCTGAACCTTCTTGCCGGTTGGACATTGCACAGAGAGTACCCGCTTATTGCATGGAATAATGCACTAACCAGCGATATGATCTTTACACAACCTGTAGTATATGAGTTTTCAAAATTGAAAGTACCAACCCTGCTCATCATCGGCACACGCGACAGAACGGCAATTGGCAAAGCTATAGCGCCACCAGACATACAGCATACAATGGGCTTATACAACGAGTTAGGAAAAAAAACTCAGCGTAAAATTCCCGGCTCTGTTCTGGTAGAGTTGGAAAATGTAGGGCATATGCCTCATATTGAAGTTTTCGACAGATTTATTGGACCTCTTAAAAGTTTTCTTGCAGACAAATCAATCAAATAATCTCAATCAAATTTATAAAACATGGAATGGATTAGTAGTCCCGAAGCATGGGCATCTTTTTTAACCCTCGTGGTAATGGAAATTATTTTAGGTATTGATAACATAATTTTTATTTCAATACTAACAGGTAAGTTGCCTGCGCAACAACAAAAACGAGGCAGAATATTGGGTATCTCGTTTGCTTTGGTTATAAGGGTCATTCTGCTGTTCTCACTCACATGGGTGATGACGCTGACTGCGCCATTGTTCAACATAGGGCAGTGGTTCGGGTTAACAGGCGAATGGGCCGACAAGCTGGCCATTTCTGGCAGAGATTTAATATTGATTCTCGGAGGTTTGTTTTTGCTATATAAAAGCGTGCACGAAATTTACGGCAGTCTTGAAGGCGAACACAATCAAAAAATTATAAAACCACTTTCTTTTACCGCAACTATTATACAAATAGGCATACTCGACCTTGTGTTTGGATTAGACTCTGTAATTACAGCCATTGGTATGGCTGATCATATCGAGATCATGATCGCCGCTGTGATTGTTTCTATGATATTTATGATCGTGGCGGTAAACCCCGTAGGTAATTTTGTAAACCGTCACCCCAGTGTGAAAATACTCGCGCTGTCGTTTTTAATTCTGATAGGGGTTTCGCTTTTAGCAGAAGGTGTGGACATGCCAATAGCGAAGAGCAATATTTATTTTGCCATGGGATTCTCTATGATGGTTCAGTTCCTCATCTTACGGCAGGGTAAAAAGAAAACCCAGAGCGATGGCCCAGTGCAGCTTAAGAAAATGATCAATGAATAGTAGCGATAGTCACTACTTACAATTCCAAAAATGCCATATAACTGTTGGCATTAAACCACCTTCAGTGTAGCCAGGGCGGAAATTATTTTCGGCATCCATAGAACGAAGATGGTGCTTTGAAAAATCAGTAAAGGATGCGCAAACTGCTTCGTTCTTGTGAGGCAGTCAAACCGTTCAGAATTGAGTTCTGTTTGTGCATAGAAAGCGATTTCGCAAATCAAAAACGTAATCGGGCGATTAGGTGCATAATGAGGTTTTTGGAGGTAACAAACCCAATATGTTACCATGTAAAAATATCCTGTAAATGTTGTTATATTCGTAAAGATTTTGTTGCTCTCGCTAAAATCACTGCATTAGCTACAAATACATGCCATGGATTCTGTTAATTTAAAGAAACTCTCGTCTATTCTGGGGCTTTCCATCAGCACTGTATCTAAAGCCTTGCGCGACAGCTATGAAATAAGTGAGGAGACCAAAGAAAGGGTAAAGAAAATAGCAAAAGCCTATAATTATCAGCCTAATGTGTATGCCAGTAGCTTGCGCAGAGCCAAGAGTAAAACCATTGCTGTTATCGTTCCGCGTATTGCCAATAACTTTTTTGTATCAGCCATTGATGGTATACAGGAAGTAGCTCAGGCAAAAAGGTATCATGTGCTGATCTATTTAAGCCACGAAAAATACGAATACGAAAAAGAACTGGTGAAAAACTTTGCCAGCGGAAGGGTTGACGGCATGCTGATCTCGCTGACACGGGAGACCAATGATATGGATCACATCAGGCAGATTGTTTCCACGGGCATGCCGGTGGTTTTTTTTGACAGGGTGAATACCGGGTTGAACTGTTCAACTGTAAGCACCAATGATTATGAAAGCGCCTTTGAGGCTACAGAGCATTTGATCAGGGCTGGGTGTAAAAAGATTGCGCATTGTCGTATTTCTAACAAACTTTCTATTGGGCAGCTTCGCTTAAATGGCTACCGCGATGCTTTGAAAAAACACAACCTGAAATTTTATCCGCAGCATGTGGTAAAATGCAGTGATGATTATGCTGATGATTATGGAACGATTAAAACCCTGCTGAAATGTAAAAATCCGCCCGATGGGCTTTTTACCGCCGTGGAGTCTTACACCCTTATTGCGTATGAAGTGTGCAGGGAACTTGGTATTCGTATCCCTCAGGATTTAAAGCTCATAACGTTTAGCAATCTTCGAACAGCAGGCCTTTTAAATCCCTCCTTAACCACGGTTACACAACCCGCTTTTGAAATTGGCGAAAAAGCAGCATCTGAACTGATCAGTGCAATAGAAAAACCACGGTATTTCAAACCGGAAAATATTGTTTTGAAATCAGAACTCTTCCCCAGGGCGTCTACAGGTTAATGAAGGATCAGCATTTTTCCAAAGCCTGTTCAATATCCCAAATAATATCGTCAGCATCTTCCAACCCTACTGAAATTCGTATGAGGCCGGCCGAGATGCCAACTGCTTTTCTTTCTTCTTCGGTAAGCTTGCCATGCGTGGTACTTGCCGGATGGGAGGCAATACTGCGGCTGTCGCCCAGGTTGGGCGTGAGAGATAATATCTGCAGGGCATCCATGAATTTTCTACCGCTTTCAATGCCGCCTTTTAGTTCAAAACATACAATGCCGCCGCCTGCCTTCATTTGCTTTGTTGCAATTTCGTATTGCGGATGTGAAGGTAAAAAGGGATATTTTACACGGGATAGTTTAGGATGATATTGTAATGCCTGCGCTAATTTCATGGCATTATCGCAGTGGCGGTTTATGCGCACATCCAGGGTTTCCAGGCTTTTGGTAAGCACCCACGCGTTGAAGGGGGAAAGTGCCGGGCCTGAGTTACGGCAAAACAAGTAAATTTCATGAATCAGGTTTTTTTTACCTGTAATGATGCCGCCTAAAACGCGTCCCTGTCCGTCAAGCCATTTGGTGGCAGAGTGGATCACCAGGTCGGCACCAAAATCTGCTGGTGTTTGCAGAATAGGCGTGGCAAAACAATTGTCTACATTAAAAATAATAGCGTGCTGTTTGCAAAAAGCGCCTGCAGCTTCCAGGTCAATAATCTCTAATTGCGGATTGGTGGGGGTTTCAAGGTAAAGCATTTTGGTATTGGGCTTTACAGCCTCATCCCATGCGGCTATGTTGGTTGCTTCTACCATCGTGTATTCAATACCAAACTTGCCCAGGAACTTTGTAACAACCGTGTTCGTTCCGCCAAACATGGAGCGGCAGCAGATGATATGGTCGCCAGCTTTCAGCAGGGCCATAAAAGAACTGAACACTGCCGCCATGCCGCTTGCAACGGCAAAGCCTGCTTCGCATTTTTCAAGCAAGGCCATTTTTCGTGCAAACTCATCAACAGTGGGATTGCTGTAACGGCTGTAAATATTGTCATCCG
>JAFAFV010000103.1 GCA_023423285.1 Bacteroidota bacterium | reverse complement strand
GGCAATAATTTATAAATGGGTAAAAAAGTGTACAACGTGCTGTAATCGGGATTGCTCACGTCCAGCGAATCTGTAGCCAGCGGGTAAGGATACACAGGTATGTTCTTTTGCTCTATGGCTTCATAATGCTGCTGTGTTACTGGCTTAAAGCGTACATACAAATGCGTTGGAATGATTTCGCCCGTACCGGCTACAGACCGGGGGCGGGTAATTTTTCTAAGATTAGCAAGGCTAAACACAAAACAGCCTTTTTGGTACTCCTGCTTATTTTGTAACGTGCTGCCTGTAGTCTCAAACCTATCAGCTTTTTTACACGAAACCGGTATAAACAGCAACCATAAAAACAATGTAGCAAATGCGGTGGTTACGATAACGCGGGGCGGTGAGGTTCCATTTTTCATAACAATGGTTATAAATGCAATCGTTAACGCAAAAGTACAGCTAACAACTGTTATAAAAATATGATTGTTGTCACATTCACATAATTTGAAAAGCCTGAGATTTGAAAATTTTATATGTTCCCGCCTGAACTTTTGATGTATCTTTACGTTTTATTTATTGATCTGAATACCCTTAAAATATTCCTTTTCAGGATATTTTTTTTCAGAAGCATTCAAAAAAAAATTCATGAGTCCATTACATACATTTCATATCCCGGTTATGGGTCTTGCATATACCATTGATTCGCCGGTAAAAGTAGCGCCTTTGGGTATTGCATCTGTTATTTCAATTGTGGAAGACCATCTTATAGAATCTATGAGAGACTATTATTATGGCCTTATTGGAGAGAAGCATATACCCATTTCCATCAATGAAAAAAATTACCGGGAAAAAAGAATTACCGATTACTTAAACCTTGTAAACAGGATTGTAACTGATAAATTCAACCATATCAAACAATCGGCTTTTGAAACAGGCTCAGAAATTAAGAAGTATTTTGAATTACTTCCCGACAATTCGGCGGTTAAAAAATTATACCACCAGTTTCAACACCTTACTCACCCCGAAGAAAAACAGGCGCTTGAAAATAAGTTGCGCGAAAGCATGGTTTGTGGCAGTATTGATGTAAATATTATGACCAAAATTGACAAGGACCAGTATGATGCTGATGGCAATTGCATAGCTGATGGTTCTGATGCTATTACTGCATTGAAAGGTTATGCCCACAGCAACCTTAAAAATTCTTCCATTATATTTTCGGCCGGCATGAACCCCAGGTTGTTTCATTACCTGGAGAATGTAAAAGATTTTGAACCCAATGCAGATGGTACTTTTAACAAGCGCATCGCCATTAAGGTAAGTGATTACCGTTCTGCCCTCATTCAGGGTAAATACCTGGCCAAAAGAGGCATTTGGGTTAGCGAGTTTCGTATAGAATCGGGCCTGAACTGCGGTGGGCATGCTTTTGCCTCCGACGGATATTTGATGGGACCGATTTTAGAAGAATTTAAAGTAAACAGGGAATACCTGGTGAATAATCTGTTTGAACTGTATCAAAATGCATTGTTAGAAAAAAAAGGCTTACAGTTGCAATCGCCACCGCCTATAAAAATAACAGCGCAGGGCGGTGTAGGCACTTTTGCAGAAAGCAATTTTCTTATAAACCACTATAACCTGAACAGCGTGGGCTGGGGCACGCCATTTTTACTGGTGCCGGAAGCCACCACGGTTGATGATAACACTTTGCAACTGTTGCAGGCAGCTACAAAAGATGATGTAATTTTAAGCAAGAAATCTCCCATGGGCGTACGATTTTATTTTTTAAAAAACACCAGCGCCGATATTGAAAGACAGGAACGCATTCATTATGGAAAGCCCGGCAGCCCCTGCACAGAAAAATTGTTGGAGAATAATACAGAGTTTACCACCAAGCCTATTTGTACCGCTTCTTTAAAATATCAAAAACTAAAGATCCAACAACTTCAATCTTTAAACCTTCCAAAAGAGGAATATGAAAAACAGTTGGATGAAGTTTTAGATAAAGACTGCCTTTGCATCAACCTGAGCAATTCTGCAGCAACCAAATACAAGGTGCCTTTTTTAAAAAAATTACATGCTGTTACCATTTGCCCCGGGCCCAATATTTCTGCCTTTTCTAAGGTTGTTTCACTGCAAACAATGGTGGATCATATATATGGCCGCGCCAACCTCATCACCGAAAAAAACCGGCCGCACTTTTTTATTAAAGAACTTTCTTTATACATGAGTTATTTTAAAGAACAGTTATCGCAAATTGTATTTGCTGATAGGAAAAAAGAAAAATGGATTGCTGATTTTTACAAACAATTGAATAACGGTATTACCTATTACAAAGAACTTGCGGCACACATGAAGAATTTTACAATCGCCGAGGTTGAAAAGTTTTTAGAAGATATTGATACTGCTGTTGAAGAGCTGGAACAGATTTACAAACCGTTTAGGAAAGAAGCTCTTGTTCCCGCCTATGTTTTGGAACATTAACTCATCAGTTAATATTACTTTGTCTGATTTCGCAGTGTAACTTATCTAATTACTGTTTAGTGTTTTTTAGCCACTCTGTAATTAAATTCAATACTTCTGTTGAAATGGTTTCCTCTAAAAAAACACCTTCTTTAATGGTGCATTTAACGCATTTTTGAAAATTATGGTTGATGCCAGGCAAAATCATCGTTTGGTACTTAGTGTTTCCCGAGGCTTTTAAAATGCTGTCAATAGCAAAAATGTTTTCTGCCGCATTCACCCTAAGGTCTTTATCTCCGTTTAACGCCAAAACAGGGATGGTTAATTTGCTCAATGGCAGCGCAGGATCGTATTCAAATAAAAATTTGGTTCTGGGAGTAATAGCTATCAGGCTATCGGGCGATGTTTCCCTGAAAAAATTCAACATAAAGCTGTTCTTTACGCCCTTAAGCAAATGCTTTCTTTGTTCAAAAACGATTTTTTTGAAGGATATGCCGGGTGATGCCATTAAAACAATAAAATTAACTTCGGAGGTTTTTGCGGCTAACGCAGCGGCGACCAATCCTCCTTCGCTATGGCCTAAAATCCCAATCCTTGTGGTGTCTACATTGTCCTGCTTTTTCAAAAAGCGGAAAGCTGCTTCTGCATCAGCAACAGTTTCGGGCAAAGTAATGTTTTCAAAATGGTGAGCAGTATCCCCATAAAAGCGGCTGTTTTTTCTAAGCACAATATAACCGTTACGGGTCAGGTGGTCTGCCAGTATCGCAAAAAACTTGTGCCCGCCAGCCTGGTAGTCCATATGATGCGACCCAGTACCTGGAAGCAGAATAATAGCGGGGAACAGGGTTGGTTCATTTCTGCTGGTAATGGGAATTGTTAGCGCTCCTTTGTAACTTAAGCCGGTTGAAGAGTCTTTAAAAGATATCCTTTTAGTGTTATAAGGAAATGGTGGTTTAGGAGTTTGTGGTTTACTAAGGTCGGGATAGCTTCTTACCTTTACCAGGCTAATTTTCCTGTATACTAATGGGTGAGAACTACTGAACACACCGGTAATAAGCGTATCGTTAATAATATCTGCGAATACCTTTAGCTCGTTTTTAATAGATAAAAATATTTTTCCTTTTGCCCTGCGAATGCTATCAAAGAAAATAATTTTACTCCCCAAAAACTCAGGGCTTGTCAAGTAACTCTTATCATTTCCTTTTTCTGTATAAACAGTAATCACAATACGGGCTGCACCGTCGTTAGTGTTGACTATTCCATACCAGTTACCATTTATATTCTGCCCATATGAGTTAGCAAAAATCACAAAAAGACAAGTGGTGAACCAATATTTCATAATACAAATACAGTACTAAAGATAGAATAATTTTATTCCTTTTCAGTACAAAAACTTCTCAACTTTTTAACTGTAAACCTTAAACTGTTAAGTATTTTTGCCGTTCCGCAATGTCTCACGGTTTTGTGATCTGAAGGCGGCCTGAAAAATTTATATAAAATGAGTAAAGGACCCGTTTCACAATTTATACAGCACCATTACCGCCACTTTAATGCCGCA
>JAFAFV010000037.1 GCA_023423285.1 Bacteroidota bacterium | reverse complement strand
CACCTGATCCTGAAGCTCCGCATATTTATTAGAAATGAAAGAATTTAGCCGGGCACTGTTCTTTACTCTTGCTTTTACCTTATTTTTTTCAAAATCCCATTCATCCTCTGCAAGGAGGATACCAGTTGCGATATATGAAATTTTTCTATCCTTGATGATACGTAGGTGAATAGGAGCGAGCTCTTTTTTATTTTTCTTATCTTTGCGGTAAATAATTGATACACTTGACATTGTGATGTTATTTTTATACCTCTAAGATAAGCAATTTAGTGCAAAACGGGGTAAACAATGGGGTAAACATTATCCACATTTTGGCGCTTTTTTATGCACTCTCTTGCATAACATAAACTCTGAAAGTATTGATTTTACTGCATTGTAGAGAAAGGAGAAGTAAACGAAAACTGATTAGTGATTCCAGCGGGATCACAGGAAGGGACAAGTCTAAAAATATAAGACTTGTCCTTTTTTTTGCCGTAACAAGATGTTATAAAATCCTATGCCATGCTAAGTTTGCCATAGCCGATGAAGTTATTTTGCGAATGCATTTTCTTTTGCCGCCATTGCAACCGGTTGATGCCTTACTGGCAAGCTGACTGAGTTGGAAATAAAGCAAAGTTCATTTGCGCGTTGGTGTAATTCGTTTACCCTTCGCATCATTGCCACTTCTGCAACGGTTACCTGCGTACTGAGCAGCACTTCTACCCAATAGGTCGCCAATTTTGTTTGGATAAATTTTATGTTTTTATAATGTCAACATTGGTTCTTGGTTAGCGTTTAGTAAAACTTCAAAGTCAACGTCTATATATAAAGTTTCTTTATTTTCTCCACTCCATTCTCCCTCATAAAAAGGTGTAGAAGTTGCAAAACCTGCTGCAATAATTCCTTTCTGTCCCAACTTTTAGTAAAAAATTCTGTCACCCGGTTGATGGTTATTATTTCCTAATTCATATTCAATCTGATTGTCCGTAATATCCGCCCTTTTTCAAGCACTTCATTGGTTTTAAATAAACATAAACAGTAAATTTTCTGCTGCACTATTTCCGTGAACTTCTATTTTTTGACATTTATCAAAGGTCAAAAATAGCACCGGGTATAATTTTGCCCCCTCAAACAAACAACAAATGAAATTCTTTAAAAAATTCTTTATTCTAAGCACTGTGCTGCTTACCTCACTTGCCTTACAAGCACAGAAAGCACCTACGTTACAAGAAATGATCGACAGCGCCCTGGCAAGCGATGGTACACTGAACCAGCAGATTTTAGAAAATCAATACACTAAACTGGATCAGGAAAAATTGGTGGATATCTTCAAACCGAAACTGGAAATGAGTGGTAAAGCAGGCTATTTGTATGCAAATGCTTTATTTGAGTCTCCGGAAATTGCGATTCCGGCCGTTAAACCTGTTTTTCCGGGAATAAAAATCAAGGAGGGGCAGGTGAATAATCTTGGCGTTTCCGGTTTGTCGGGTGCCGCTAAAGCCGAGGGAAGTATGTTGCTTTATTCGGGAGGAAAAGTAAAATATTTAAAAGAAGCATTGCGCGAGAAAAATCTGTCGGAAAATATTTTGATGGATAAATCTCGTGATGAAGTCATCACCGAAGTATCCAAAGCCTATGATCAGTTGGCGCTCATCCACGAATCCAAAAGGGTTCTTAACACTTCCAAAAAAAGACTGGAAGCCAACAAAAACACCGCCGATAAAGCCTTGGGTTATGGTTTGATAACGCCTTACGACCATCTAAAAATTGAATTGGCTCAAGCCACTTTGGATTCAAAAATGGCGGAGTATGAAGGCAAAAAGGAGCTTTTGCTGACATTGCTGCAACAGCTAACAGGAATGGAGCGCAGCCGACTGGAACTGCTGGAACCTGAATTAAGAACGATAGCGTACGATGTTGTGGATCCAACAATGATTGAAAACCGTACAGAAATTCAGGCATTGGAACATGGCATTAAAGCCTCCGAATTTAAAATGAAAGCCGAAAAAAGATGGTGGGTGCCCAAGGTTCAGGCGCAATCTTCTCTTTCCTACATGGGCCTTTACTCCGGGCACATTAAAAGCAACGATGAATTGATTCCTGGCACCGGTAAAAAAATTGACATCCATCCTTCCAACTTAAATGTATTGCCGGTTTTCCAAATTGGCGTGGGCTTTAAATGGGACATCTTTGACGGTAATGAAGGTAAACATGCCATAGAAAAAGCGCGTATTGATAAGGAAATTCTGGAAAATAAGCGGGCGGATGCCATCAAAAAATTGAACGTAAACCTGGCTAACAATCAGACCTACTACAATAATTCCATTGCTCAGATCAAACTAAAAGAAAAAGCCAAATACATTGCTGAGAAAGGCTTGCAGCAAATAGAAAAGGAATTTCGCTATGGAACTAAGACCAGCTCAGCCTTGGTAGATGCAGAAAATGATCTGGAAAACGCAGAATTAGAACTACAAACAGCCATTTTCAACCAAAGAAGGGCTGCGGTAGAACTCATGAAATCAACCCAAAATTTAGACATCGACAAATTATAAACAAACAAGCAAAACAAAAAACAAACAAAACAAACAAACAAAAAATATGAAGACGAATATCCCAATGGTAGCTTTTTTGTCACTACTCACACTGGGCAGTTGCAAAAACAGCATGAAAGCGCCGGAGAAAGTAATTGAAGGAAAAACCAAAAAAGACCTGGTTACCTTTGCCCCAAAAGTTACCGGCAGAATTCTGGAAATTTATGTGGAAGAAGGCCAAACGGTGAAAGCCGGTGATACCCTTGCCAAATTAGATGTTCCGGAAGTTTCGGCAAAAATTGCCCAGGCAAGAGGCGCTACAGAGGCGGCCAGGGCCCAGGCGGCCATGGCAAGAAATGGCGCTACCGCAGACCAGATGCGACAACTGAGAGCCAAACAAAAAGGATTGCAGGAGCAATTTGAATATGCGGAAAAAACCTACAACCGTGCAAAAAACATGTACCGCGACAGCCTGCTTTCTCCGCAGAACTATGATGAAATTTTTGCCAAATATCAGGGTGCAAAAGCGCAATTGGATGCGGCAAATGCCGAGTTGCACGATGTATCCATCGGAACAAGATACGAAAAAATAGAAATGGCGCAGGGGCAGGCAGATCAGGCGGCCGGGGCTTTGCAGGAGGCCAATGTAGCCTACTCCGAGCGTTATGTCATCGCCACCAATGACATGGAAATTGAAACTATTTCACTCAATAAAGGCGAACTGACCACAGCAGGTTACGCACTATTTTCAGGTTATATTCCTCATACCACTTTTTTCAGATTCACCATTCCGGAAAGTAAAATTGCCAGCTACCAGAAAGATCAACAAGTGAAAGTGTTTGTTCAGTATGGAAAAAAAGAAATTGCTGGTAAGATTGTTTCCATCAAACAGTTGGCAAAATATGCCGACATCACCACGGCTTTCCCCGATTATAATCCGGAAGATGCGATTTATGAAATCAAGGTAAAGCCTATTGATGCAAATGAAGGCAACAACATTTTGGTAAATTCCCGGGTGGAACTGAAATAAATCAAAAGGTATGAAACAATTAAAATTTTTACTGCGAAGGGAGTTTCGGCTTTTTCTCACAAACCGAACGATGGTGATGGTGTTCTTCCTGGCGCCTATTTTCTACGCGCTGCTGATCGGTCTCACTTATGAAAAAGGAAAAATAGATAACAACCCCGTGATTGTCATCAACCACGACCAAACGCCGCTTTCTAACCAGGTAGTGGAAATGTTGGCTGATAATCATTCCATGAAAATTCTGAATTATGTGCAAGAACCGCAGAATCTGAAAGATGAAGTGATTAAGACGGAGGCAGCAGCGGTGGTCATCATCCCGTCCCGGTTTGAAGCAAATATATTGCAGAAAAAATATCCCGAGATTACGGTGTACATCAACACCTCCAATGTTTTAACAGCCAATTTTGCTACCAAATCCATTCAGCAAGTGTTGGGTACTTTCTCTGCGGGCGCAGAAATTAAAGCCCTCCAACGCAAAGGAATATCTGCAGAGGCTGCAAAAACCCAGTACGAACCGTTTAAGGCAAATTATATTACGCTGTTCAACACCACCAGCAACTATCTGATTTTCATGTGGCCGGCGATGATGGCAGTAGTACTTCAGCAGGTAATATTGCTGGCAATGGCGGTAACCTTTAGTGATGAATTTAAGAGAGAATCCTTCATTCAAGATTTTGCCGGCAAGCACAAATATGCCATTCTGGTAATGGCAATCAAATGTTTACCCGTGTGGATTTTCGCCAACCTGAACATCCTTTTTTTCTACCTTTTCAGTATATATTTTAAGATTCCATCACCCGTAAATGCCGCTAATTTCTTCCTGCTGACGGCCAGCTTTGTAGTGGCTGCAACCAATTTAGGGGTATTGGTCAGCATCTTGATTCCGGATGCATTGAAAGCCACGCAAATCCTCATGGTAATTGCTTCTCCGGCATTTATTATCAGTGGGTTCACATGGCCAAATTTCGCAATGCCCCCGCTCATTCAGTATTTTAATACCATCATACCGCTAACGCCGTATCTCGAAGCATTAAAAATTATGGTCGTGCAGCACGGCTCAGATTTTCTCACCACAAAATATTTTCTTCACCTCTTCGTGTTGGGCTGGATCTATTTTATTTTGGGATGGATTGCTCTCAAAATCAAAATTCATTTCCTCTTCAAAAAGTACGAAATACCTGAAGAGTAATATAGGAATAAAACTCTGTTTGTTTGTTGGGGGGTGCCCGGCTGGTCTGGGTGCTCCCTTTTTTTGTGGGCCATTCCGTAGGCTCCGCTGCCGCTCCGCCTCCGGAACCGCGCTATCCGCTATATCTTTTCCTCCGCTGTGCTCCGGAAAAGGATGCCGCTGCTATCGCTTGTCCGCTATTTGCATAGTAAGGGTTACTTTTGCAAAAAAATAATCAGCTTGGAACTCATTGAAGCCCTGGGACAATACATCAAGGTAGATGATGCTATCCGCAATTTCCTACTCACCGAAACCGAAACCAAAACCTATCCTAAAAATAATCTGCTCGTAAAGTGCGGACAGTTTAACAAAACCGTGTTTTTTATGGAAAAAGGCTTGGCGCGAAATTTTTATTTAGAAAACGGCAACGCCATTACCGCTAATTTTTACATGGAGGGCAAAACCTTTGGCAGCATTGATACTATTTTTACCCGTCAACCAACGCGTTATTGCATAGAAACGCTTGAAGAATCGGTAATCAGCAGTTGCAACTATGAAAAACTGGAAAATTTTTGTGCTACTTCGTTACCGGCAGCCAATTTTTCAAGGTTTCTCATCGGCAATATGATGACGCAGACACTGAACAGGCTTACCTCTCTGCAACATATGACGGCAAGAGAAAAGTATGAACAACTTCTACAAAACAACCCGGGCATCATACTCCGCGCGCCTTTGGGGATGATCGCCTCCTATCTTGGCATCTCTCAGGAAACCCTCAGCAGAATTAGGAATTAATTTTAAAATAGGGCAAGTTTTTATTCGCTTATCTGTTTTTCAAGTCCATTCGCTCATGTAAAATTCTCACTGTAAGCATTTGAATTATGGCTTTTGCTTCGTCTTGTTTAGTTACCGATGTTTTGAATTTTGAAAAAATCATTGTGGAGGTTTTAAAAAGAACTGGCTGCCGTAAATTCGCAAGACGATTTTATGGCAGCCAGCCTAACATTAAATGTTTAATAACCCCTTATTTCGCTGCCAAAATATCTATTGGCTCAATTTTGGGTGCTGCAGCAAGTAACTCGGCAGCGTTTTCCATTAACGCCTTTGCAATCTTACCACCAAGATGCGCTTCTCTACCTTCTTCATCTGAAGAAGTGTCAAAAATGCCAAATGTAGAAGCGTCAATACGGAACGCATACCACGTAATAGTACCCGCTTCTTCATTAGCAAGTGGCAATGCACTTGTAATAAACTCTTCAACACAAACCTATCTGCTCCGACTTTATTTTTTAATTCTTCTTCTCGGATGCTCTTATATTTCACAGTGGTTATTTGCCTAGTTATGTTTTTTTTGTAACACAAAAATAGTTTTTTAAAACTAATGAAATGTGAATAATGTGCTTTTTAAAAATGAAAAAAGCTTCACTTTGTGAAACTTGATATTTTTTATGCGGTTTGTTTGAAAGGGTGTCGCCTAACGGTTTCGGGCTTTACGTTTGGGCGGGGCTTTCGAAGCACCAACCTGTCAAACTACCACTAATGTTTATTAAATGTTTTAATGTTCGTATTCGCACGTCCGCCCCGCTTTTGGCAAGGTGCTGTTAGCGGTAGGCATTCTTTTC
>JAFAFV010000036.1 GCA_023423285.1 Bacteroidota bacterium | reverse complement strand
TCTTCTAAAACGTTTTAGCAATCATTTTATAAAAAAGGGTTATGCACCCTGTCAAACAATCATCGAAAATTAGAACACAATTCTATGAAAAAAAATTAAACTGACAAATTTTTATTGCAATCTTTTTGTAGACTCTCTGATAATTAGCTTAGGCTTTATCAATTGCCCTTTAGTTTGCTGATATAGCGGTGTATTTAATATATCAAACATAGTATTCATTGATGCACTTACAATTTCCTCAATAGATTGCTCCACTACAGTTATAGATGGCTTGTACAACCTGAAAGCATCGTGATCGTCAAAACAGATCACAGCTATATCGTCAGGTATTTTTAAAGCAAGACTGTCTATGCATTCCAACCCCTCAATTCCCAGATAGTTGGTTGCAAAGAAAACTGCATCAGGCCCGTAATCTGTAATTTCGTTGCAAAGTTCTTGCTTATTTATATTTTTAATAGTGCTGTACTCTATTCTCACAATTTTGGAAGTAAGGCCATTTTTTAGCATCACCTGTTCATAAGCCTGCTCTCTTTCCTTGATCTGTATTACTTCATAATCAACCGAGACAAAAAGAATTTTTTTATACGAGTTTTTGATCAAATGCTCCATGCCCATTGTAACACCCTTAATATTATCGGTAAGCACGTAAGGTATTGTGAGGTTGTAATAAGTACTATCTACCAGCACAACGGGAATACCCGATTTTACCAACATCCTGATGTCGTTTTCCAGCCCTGGCATTGGCGTTATGAAAAAGCCATCAACCAGCCCGTTCGATAATTTTTTTATCAACGTAGTTGTATTAACGGGATCGTTGGCAATACTTGAGCAGACTAATTGATACCCTTTTTCTCTAAGCCTTGCCTCAATTAAACTGGTAATTTCTGCAAAAAAAGGATTGGCAAAATCTTCTACAATAAGACAGATTACTTTTGTTTTACCTGTTCTCAGGCTTACGGCAACCTGGTTGGGTACGTATCCCGCAGAGTGCGCAACCTTTTGCACTTTTGCGATCAGTTCGGGACTTATCCTCAGCTTTTCAGCCTTATGATTTAAAACAAGAGACACCGTGCTGGCGGAGACACCTGCTTTTTTAGCAATATCAATTAAGCGAACTTTAGCCATTAGGAGGTTTATATAACCGTTGTAGGCTTTGTAACATATCAGGATAACAAATGCGGCCTTTCGTTAAATGTCTTCCACAACAACTCTCCAAACAGAGTGTTTGTCCAGGCAAACCAGGAACGCGTAAATTTTTCAGGATTGTCTTTATGAAAAGATTCGTGCATGAAGCCGGTGCCGCCATGTGTTTTGCGAAGCGTATCTATACACCATTTTATTTCAGTTTCGTTTGAAGTGGTCATTGCTTTCATAATAATGCTCATGGGCCAAATCATATCCAACCCAATATGCGGGCCTCCTATACCCTCGCCATATTTTCCTTTAAAGAAGAAAGGATTTTCTAATGACCACACATAGTTGCGCGTGTTTTTGTAAATGGCATCCTGCGTGGTAACTGAGCCAAGATAAGGCATAGCAAGCAGGCTGGGCACATTGGCATCATCCATTAAATTATAACTGCCGAAGCCATTTATCTCAAACGCATAAATTCTTCCAAACTTAGGGTGAGATGTTATTGAATATTTTTTGAGGGCTTCATCCACCTCGGCTGCAAGCGCCATAAGGTCTGATGCCAGCTTATTGTCTTTGCTGATCACGCGCACCATTTCGGAGGCCTGCCTGAGGCTGGTTACAGCAAAAAAGTTGGATGGGATGAGGTAGGCATAAATGGTTGCATCGTCGCTGGGCCTGAACATGGAACAAATAAGACCGTTGGGTTTAACAGGGTAACCATACCCAGCCATTGGTATACCGTCTGTAGCCCATGCCGTTTCACGTTCAAATTTATAAGGGCCCAAATTATCCTTACGTTGCTGCTCTTTAAATGTTTTTAAAGTCAGCGCTATGGCCTCTTTCCATTTTGAATCAAATGGAGCCGTATCGCCGGTTACTTTCCAAAACCTGTAAGCAAGGCGAATGGGATAGCAAAGTGAATCAATTTCCCATTTACGCTCATGAGTACCCGGTTTCATTTCGGTGCGGTCACTTTCGGCCCACTTACTGATTTTTGAATCATCGTTATAAAAAGCGTTTGCGTAGGGATCTTTTAAAATAAAATGTGTTTGCTTGTTTATTACACCAACAATGAGTTTATGCAAAGCAATGTCTTGCTTACTGAACTGTAAATAAGGATATACTTGTGCAGAGCTATCCCGCAGCCACATGGCATCAATATCACCAGTAATCACATAAGTATCAGGTTTTCCATTAATCTCTTCATAAAAAACAGTTGTATCCAGCGTATTGGGAAAGCAGTTATTGAACAGCCAGCTAAGTTCTTTGTTTTTTACTTTTGACTGAAATGTTTTGATGGCGTTTTCAATTAACGGGCTTTTAAAATTACGCTGGTTCTCTGCCACGCGTACCACAGGAAAATCCTGCCCGGATGATGCAAACGAAAATTTACCTGCGGCCAAACCCGCTCCTAAAATGCTTGTCTTTTGAATAAACTCTTTTCTTTTCATATGTTTATTTTTAGTGCACCGTAAAACGGCACTTTGATTTTGCTACTTTTCTGCCTGCCAAAGGCAGGGAATAGGCTATTCTACTTATGGCTATTCGTATGAAACATTTTGAACGATGGAAAATTAGTACAAAAGCACGACTATTTCCTTATTTCTGTTTTTTTCCAAGTCAGGAAAATTTTTATTATAGTGCTTCCGGCTATTATTTTAACCGGCCATAATGATCCACCATCCTGTTGTAAGCTTCAGCAGCAGCGCCATTTCCCCAGTCGTAAATCGTAAAGTCGCCAATGCCCAGTCCGTCATCATTAGTAACGCCGCCATGCCCGTAATTTTCCATCATAAACCCATAATCTTCTTCCCCAAAAAAAGGCCAGCGCACCTGCCACTGTTTCATGGTTTGAGGGTTTAAAGGAGTATACATCATGGAAAAAGATGCGCGCAATGCAGTAATGCCGCGCTGAACATATTCCTTTTTATTTAAAACTTTTCCGTACTCAAGTATTAATCCCGCGAAAAGGCTTTGTCTGGAATCATTCCATTCTGCATCGGCATTCATCACACCAAAGCCGCCAAGGCTTCGCACGGCAATAAAGGGTGGCTGCCATACAGCCTGTGCCATCAACAACTCATCCAGCGTGCGGTGTCCCAGTGTCAGGTATTCTTTATTACGCGTGGTTTTATATAGTTCCAACAAAGCTTCGGCCGTCCAGTATATGGAAAAAGTGTTTTGCTTAAACATATTATTTCGCAGCACTTTTTTACCCACCCATTTATCACTGCCCACCCTGCTGCATGACCAGTAGGTTTCAAAATCTTCCCACTGCCCTGCCGGAATTATTTTTTGTATAACGGCTTTCATGGCTTTTTCTGCACTTTGCAGATAACGCACATCTTTGGTAGCCTCGAACATCTTTAATAAAAATGTTACGGAAATACTGGTTTCGGGAGACTTCTTTAAATGATCCAGTGGTGTAAAGTTTTCAAGGCTTAACCATGCAGGGAAAAAGCCTTCGCTGTCCTGCAGTTTTAATAATGCATCTGCATAGTTTTTTGCATACGATAACAGGCGGTTATCTTTTTCCAGTTCTTTATACCAAACAAGCATCCAGTAAGCGGTAAAGCTCATATCTGCAATATGGTATGGCGACTGTCGCGGATCCCAGGTATAAGGGTTACGGTTTGAATTGCCGAAGTATTTTGTATGCCATCCTTTTGAACGGTTGTACTTTGTGCCACCAATATCAATCTGGTCCATTTCTGTTGCTATGACTGACGGGAAAAAGCCATTGTATTGCGGAAATTGCAAAGCCAGCTCTTTTGTGAGAAGCGCGTAATTTTTTAATGAATCATTATTAATACGCTTTGCGTACCGATACAACCCCGAAGCCGACCGCAGCGAATTAAACCAGGCCTGGTTCCAAACCGAACGGAATTCTCTTTCATTTACATGGCCGCTGTAATTGGGGCTTTGCGTGGTATTGACAATAAAAACCGGCGCACCAACTTTTTTACCATTTAATTCAAACTGCTGCCATACCGCGTGCTTCCAGTTTTCAAATGCCCACTCGTAGGTTTGCTTTACGTAAGGCTCCATATCGGGCTGACGCAAGGGCTCCCCTGCCCGGTATAGTGCAGATGCCCATTTATTCCACATAAACGTTACCGTATTATGAAAAGGATTTTGAATATCTGCCTGCCTATCAGAAATAATGATATAAAAACCTGTTTCTGTTTTGCCCCGCGGAATGACCATTCCGACTTCTCTTTCATATAAAATATGATCGGTAACTTTAGATTTTCCTAAGCCAACTGTCAACTGATTTTTCCCGGCATCCATATCCATCAGCCACGGGAGTCCATCCTTTTTGATCAAATCAAGATCGGGTATGACCGAGATCATTTTTTTTTGATCAGTAACGATGAGCGCCGGTGCACGAAACACGTGCTGCGGGATGATATGATTGTCAGTAGGCGTTAAATGAGGCGCCCAATGAAACACCGGTGAAAAGGCGGGTGTAATTTTTACGTTTAGTTCATTTTGCGGAACGGCAACTTTTAAGTTCCAGCTTATTGATACATGAAACAGTTGCGGCGATATTTGTTTATACCGAACATTTGCTGCCACATTGCCTGCTTTTGCGACATCCACCTGTTTTATATAGGCATCAAGTTTTTTAGGAATGACCGGTGTACTATTTGCAAACAAACTTCCCAATAAAAGAAAAAGAACCGCTACTGATTTGAACATTTTTTATTATGCTTTTACTTTATAACCGCTTACAGCATAGTACAGAATAAATAAAAATAATGGAATGGGAACAAAAAATCCGGGGCTCATGCCATATACATCAGATACAGCACCCATGATGGGAGGAAATACAGCCCCACCAGCCACTGCCATTACCAGGAATGACGCTCCACGCTTTGTTTGCGGCCCCAGGCCTCTGATTGCCAGAGCAAATATTGTAGGGAACATGATAGACATAAAGAAGAATACGCCATACAAAGCAATAAATGAAGCCCAACCTAAATGTGCACCAACAATTGGTAAAAGTAAGCAAACAGCCACCGTATAAATAGCCAGAAGCTTAACAGGCTTGTAATACTTCATCAGAGCACTGCCCGAAATACGCCCGATCATAAATAACAGAAAACCTAATGATAAGAAATAAGGACCATCAACAGGTTCCCAGCGTGGGTGCTGCGTGTGATCTGTAACAAAATTAATGAGGAAACTGAATATACCTGTTTGTGCAGCCACATAACAAGCTTGCGCTGCAACACCCAAAGCAAAATGCCTGTTTTTCCAAAGAGGTTTTTTAGTGATATATCTTGGATGTATTGGATCATCTGATACTTCTATAGTATCATCAGCGCCAGGCGTAGCCGATGTACCATGACCACCGCCATGTGCCGCGTTCTCATCTTCCTCTGTAATTTCAGGAAGTTTCAGCCGCATGAAAATAAACGCTACCAATAAAACAGCCAGGCCAATTAATAAAAACGGCAGCACAATAGACATCATCTTCTCTCCTTCCACATGGCTTTGATTGCCGTATACGTACAGTGCTATCAGCGGGCCAATCGTCCATGCAAGACCGTTGAACGATTGGGAAAAGTTGATCCTGCGCTCTGCGGTTTCAGGCGGGCCTAATTTAGTGGTATATGGGTTGGCCGCAGTTTCAAGCGTGGTAAGGCCACTGCCAATTATTAACAAACACAACAAGAACAATATGAACGACTGCATGGGCGCAGTGGCGGCAGACAATAAAGCGCCTGCGGAGAATAGCAATAAGCCAAAAATGATTCCTTTTTTATACCCGAATTTTTTCATGAACATCCCCGCAGGAATGGCCATGATTGCATAAGCACCATACAATGCAAACTGTATCATACTTGACTGCCATTTTTTCAAATGCAGCATGTCCTGAAAATTTTTGTCAAGCGTGTCGAGCATGCCGTGCGCAATGCCCCATAAGAAAAACAGCGTGCTGATCGCCGCAAAAGGAACTGCGTAATTAACTCCGTCTTTTACAAAAAGTGATTGTTTTTTGGCCATAGAATTGTTTTATTCTTTTATCTGAAAATAAATCGTTCTTGTTATTGCTGTTCTGTTTGTTTTAACCAGGCCTTCATTAAAAAAACATTATAAGGCGCCCACACCGACATGGTGAAATACAATACATCGCCTTTTTTATGGGGATGCATAAACGGGCCGTAAAGACCTGGGAATGTTTTACCAGCCACCAGTATTTCGGGCGCTGACCACGGACCGGTGATATGCTTTGCATAACTCAATTCGATATTTCTTGTTTTGTCGTTCAAGTATGACAGCATCCAGGAGTTAAAATGATCATTAAAAAATAAAGAGGCTTCGCCTACCGGCCCGTCAAATAATTTTGAAGCTGCTTCTTCATTGCCCTTTACCCAGCCTTTTAAATTGTTCCAGTACTCATATTTTTTTTGATAAAGAATGTCTTTTTCTTTAAACCTGCATAAGTATACCGGAGATGTTCTTAACGTTCTTGTGCCGGCCATATAAACATATCCATCCTTTTTTGCCCAGGCTGCTACTGAAAACTTACTGCCTCGCGGAAAAATGACCTCATTACAACGCTCCCAGGTTTTACCACCATTTTTTGATTTGTAAAGTGATGAAAAATTAGTCACCCATCCTTTCCAGGATTTCAAATCAAAATAATGCACATAGTCTGCACCATTTACATGAATAGCAGCAGTGGGAATGATGGTGTGACTATTTTCAGAAGGTGGAAGCACTTGCTTTGCCGCACCATTGGCATCGGCCACCATTGAATCAATCGTCAGCCCATCAGAAAGATCTGCATCGGTTGAAAATCCCAGGAGGTTAAATCTCCAGTCTGTAGCCTTTCCGGGCCCGCCACCTACTGGTACAAAATCATTACCGTAAGAGTCTCCAAAGAACAATCCAACTCTGCCGTCTTCCATATCCCACATAATGCCCAAGTCTGTTCCACCAACATTGTATTTTGTGGTATAGCCCGTGTTGGGAATCTTTTCTCCTGGTAATGTCTTACCTGTTAACCGTGCAATTCTTTTTGTTTCAATCACAGTAATTTTCACTAACCCCGCATCTGCCTGCTTTGAGGGAGAATTTTTTTGCGAGCACCCGTAAACAAGCCCTGCTAAAAAGAAAACTGCAATGTTCAGTCTCCTCATAGGTATTACTGGTACAAAGGCCCGTATGCCTCACATGCCCTGTAATCACTGCCTTCCGCATTCATCCCATATGCAGCCCATGCTGACGGTCGGAAGATTTTATCCGCATCTACATTATGCATGCAAACTGGTATGCGCAGCATGGAAGCCAGCGTGATGAGGTCTGCACCAATATGGCCATAGCTGATGGCTCCATGATTTGAACCCCAATTGGCCATTACACTGTAAACATCTTTAAAAGCGCCTTCGCCGGTAAGGTTTGGTACAAACCAGGTTGTGGGCCAAATATAGTCTGTACGCTTATCTATCATATCATGCACATGTTGCGGCAAATCAACAGTGTATCCTTCGGCAATTTGTAAAACGGGGCCAATACTTTTAATTAAATTCACCCGGCACATGGTAACCGGCATTTCGCCCTTTGTTAAAAATTTAGATGAAAATCCACCTCCCCGCATATAATCACGGTTGGAAGGATGAAAAGTAGTTGCACCCAGACATGCCTGCGCTTCATCTTCTGAAATTTCCCAAAAAGGTTTCATGGCAGGTTTGCCATCAATACTTTGTCGGCCAGTACCATCAAGTGTTGCTGATCCGGAATTGATCAGGTGAATGAACCCGTCTTTTGCCTTGCCATCCGGCTTCCAGCCTGTTACCCGTTCTGTTGCCAAAGGGCTCCAGTAAGTTCTGACATCGGCAAAAATCTGAGCTGTGTTGGTAAGCAGGTAATTGAACAGCATAGAAACACCGTTGAGTGAATCATTTTCTGTAGCAACCATAAATGGGTTGCGCATGCCGTTCCAGTCAAAAGAAGAGTTCAAAATAGCTTCAGAGAAATCCCCGTTAGGCAGGTAATCCGTCCATTGCCTTTGCCCCTGAAAGCCTGATACAATTGCGTTATGCCCGTGGGCTTCTTCATAAAAGCCCATGTCTGCCAGCTTATCATTGCCGATCATCAGGTCGCGGATAATGAGCGTCATTTTCACCACAAATTCCCAATCGCTGTCTAACGCTTCGCGTGATTTCTTTTTTGGGTTCAAATCTTCTCCTTCTTTACAATTTTCTTTTACCCATTTTAAAGCCTTTTCATATTCAGCTTTATCGTAAATACCCAGTTCAATTCTGCGCAATACTTCAGTGCTGTCAACATATTCGTTGCGCATACCCAAAAACTCCTGAAAGAAATCGGGATTTACTGCAGAACCTACAATGCCCATAGATACAGAACCAATGGCCAGGTATGATTTGCCTTTCATGGTAGCAACGGCTAGTCCTGCTTTTGCAAACGATAGCAATTTATCACGCACATCAGCCGGTATTTCCGGGTCACCCAGGTCCTGCACATCGCGCCCATAAATGCCAAAGCAAGGCAGGCCTTTTTGATTGTGACCAGCCAGTGCGGCAGCCAGGTATACTGCTCCTGGCCTTTCGGTTCCGTTAAATCCCCAAATGGCTTTAGGGAGTGTGGGGCTCATGTCCATAGTTTCGGTACCATAGCACCAGCAGGGCGTTACAGAAAGTGTTACACCCACATTGTTATCAGCAAATTTTTGCGCGCAGGCAGCAGCTTCTTTTACACCGCCAATGCAGGTATCGGCAATCACGCACTGCACTGGTGAGCCATCGGAATATTTCAATTCATCACTATACAGTTTGGCTACAGCTTTCGCCATGCTCATGGTTGTATCTTCCAAAGATTCCCTGATGCCGCCATAACGGCCATCTATGATGGGGCGAATGCCTATTTTAGGATGGCTAATCATATTTCTGATATTAGTAGTATTTATTGTATGTTTTTTTTATTCTATAAATTGATGTGCACTTCGTTTCCAAATGAGTTTTCAATATCAGTTAGCGAAACGCCCAAAACTTTTTTTGCAATGGCATCAAGCATTGCCCTGTCGCCCGTAAAATGATACACGTTATGCTGATGTGTTTGTTTTTCGCCGGGTTTTAAAAACGCCGCCGGAGAAACACTTTCAATTTCGTAAAAAGGTCCCATTTGCGAGCCGTCTTCCAGCGGTCCATCGTTATAGGCATTCATGGCATCGCCGCTGTAAGGATCGCGGTCGGTGCGCCACTCCTGATTTAGATACTTAGCTTTATTGTCCACATCAAATTTTGCAATGGTCAATACTTTATTTACTGCATCGTAGCTGCCTGCCACATTTTTTACACGTGCAGGCGGTATGCCCATTTTACCTCTTGATTTACCATCGGCTTTAAAATACAAAATGCCGTTTGCGTATTTAATACGCTCCTTTGGAATCTCTCCAAAATAATCGGTTGTAGCCACCTTGCCACTTGCTTCATTTATGTAAGGAATCACGATGGTACATTTTTCCGATGGCGTAAACATGTCCAGGTTCCACATACAGGGGGCGCCTGATTGCTCTGTCCAGGCATGGGTACCAGTATTGATAATACTGTTTACAGTTTGAAAGCCTACAGTTTTTAAACCGGTAATATCTACACCCAGTTGCTGCGAAATGCTTGAATTGCTGAGCAGTTCTACACTGCGTTGCACCTTCATCGTAAGTGTGGTGCCAGCATAGTTCTGAAGGTTCATATCCTTTTCCATATCTACTTTGCCGGCATTGCTCGCTACAAGTGTCCAGGGTTCGGAATCAATTGGCGAAGGCGTATGCCAATCATTAAATGCCTGCTGCACACCTGGCTTGAAGAACAATGAAAACTTACCTCCCTCGGGACCCAGCCACAGGCGGTCTTCGCCACCATACCCATTCATGTGCGGGTCATTTTTATCAAAAGCGCTATAGTTGACCCATCCAAAACTTTTACCTACCCAGCCATCTGCTGTGGAAGTAAAAACCTTTGCCTGGTATTTGGGGGAGATGATGATCTGTGATGCGCTGTCATCGCTTTTTAATACAATCAGGCTACTGTCATATTTTGTAAGGAACTGTAAATCGTAACCAAACGTTCCTTCAGGATATTGATCCTTCATAATATTATTGGTTTGACGGGAAGAGTCATTTTGTTCATTACCGGATCCTGAGGGGTTATTACAAGCTGCCATAACAGCGCTGATGGCAAACAGGCTCAGAACAGTTTTTTTTACGTACATGTTTCAATCAATTTTATTTTCGCTATAAGCAGGCATCTGCTGATGATTGGGCAAAGATGCTGCGCCAGAGTAGATATGAGCGCTGCATCTTTAAATTTTATTAGTTTACTTCCAGCGTGTTTGCATCGGGTAGTTTTGGGAAGCGTGCATGCGGTTCTGCCTGGTACCAATAAGCCACGGTTATAATGTCTGACCGTTGAGACAGATAACGCCCGCCGGATTTCCATCCAAGATCCTGTATGGTTACTTTTAAATCTTTTTCAAAACGGATGGGATCCATGATGTGCCACCGATACATGCCAAAACGCATTTGAGAACCATACAATCCATCAGGCCTTAACACCTGGTGCAGCCCTGCATACGCAGTAGAATATTCCTGGTACTGGCGGGTGCGTTTGTTTTCAAAATTATATGATCCGCAAAAGTAATCTTCAGTTCCTGTGCCTACGATGGTAGCGTAATCTTTATCGCCATCCATAAAAAATTTAATTTCCCCTTCGCCCCACCAACCATTGTTGGTAACGCCTACTCCCATGTAAGTGCCCACATAATGGCCTTTTCCTTTTATACCATCAATAATAGTGTGTATGCCGCGAATGCCATCATCCCGACGGCGGTATTGTGCATGAAAATAGGCTTCATCATCTCCAATGGGCGTTAAGGTATAATCAATCTGATAATACAGGCGCATAGGCTGCGAGTCTATATTTTCCATGGTGATCCTGCATTTTTTACGGAAAGGCATTTTCCAGTAGCTGTTGAACGCGCTGCCGGGGTTTACCGTAATAGCCAGTGAATTCAAAGGTGAAAATTCATTCCACGCGATTCCGAAGAAGGGACCTACGGGGCTTTCTACCGACGGGTCATTTTCGCCATCATAATAAACCCTCATAATAGATAAATTAAAATTGCCGGTTGGGGTCATCCAGATATGCTGAATAGCACCCGGGCCATCTATGTCTGCCATTGTAAACGTTTCACCGGGTTCAATTATAATAAAGGGGTTCACTTTCCAGCCTTTGCCCAGATCTCTTGCTTCGTTGGCTGCATTGGCCACATTGCGCTTTCCTTTATCAGCTACCGGATCGGCCATGCCGCCTTTTCCTTTTTCACCTGTAAAATTTTCGGGGCTGATTGAACGGGTTTTTGCATCTGACAAACGGGAAAGATTTCCCAGTGTCATATCCAGACCACTAAACTTTCCGCTCTGCGCAAATAAAGCAGTGCTAACAAAACAAAACACAAAAAAGAAGATAATTTTTTTCATATACACAGTTTAAAATTTAAATGGCTTATTCGTTTAAGCAAATATAGTTATTTTTTAGCCTTTATACTGCTGTTAAAACTTTTATTCCTAACCGAAAGGCCATTCTGAATGTGAAGGTTGGAATAAAATGAAATATTTTATACTGAATTAGAGAAAATTCATCCACCTGAGCTTGCACCTTCAATAATATTTGCAGGCACAATACATGATTCACGGATATTCGTTTTCTGTTCAATAATTTTCATAAGCAAATTCACAGCCTTTTCTCCAATGAGAGGCATATCCTGCTTT
>JAFAFV010000243.1 GCA_023423285.1 Bacteroidota bacterium | reverse complement strand
AATTGACACAAATTTATTCGCAATATTTTTTATTTTATTTTTTGCGCTCATGAGATCGCTACGCTTAGTTGGCTCCGAAAAAAATACTCCCGATCTTGAAAATGAATTTTCAATCTCTCGCATTCTTTTTCGGAACTTCGTCAAGCGCAACCGTTGTACGCTACCATTCCAAATACCCATAAGCATATGCTCATTATGAGGCCACCTGCATATATTGTTACAACAGCCCAGCCAGCTCTAAGCTTTTCTTTTTTAGTTTTCTTTCTTCAATATTTTCAATAATAGGATCGGGCTCCAGTATCAGCGAGGTTCCGTTTTCTTTCCACCAGTTGCTTTTCTTTAATTTTTCTAAATGAATCACGCCTGAAAGATATTTCCGGTCTTCCTGCGCGTGCCATTGTTCAATCCATTCAAAATCTTCTTTGGGAATATCCCCCAGGTCGTTAAAGCTCACAAACACTTTAAGGTAAATATCATCGTTGAGTTTATTAGGCTCGTGGTGGTATAATTTTTTATACTCGTATTTATAACCATAGCGCAGCGCAGAAATATCGCTTAGTACAGCCGATGCTGTAGGAAAACTGCCCGCGCCTTTTCCATAAAAAAATTGCTGATCGGCAAATCCGCTTTCTATTACCACGCCGTTGTATTCATTTTTTACAAACGATAGCGGGCTTTCGTTGGTTACAAATTGTGGCAACACAAAAGCGCCCACGCCACCGCTGATGAGTTTTTTTGCCTGAGCCACCAGTTTTATTTGCTGGCCGCGCGCCCTTGCCACCACCGCGTCAGACTTATTGATATTTTGAATACCGTTAAACAAAATATGGTCAGGGCTCGTCACAATGCCATAAGCGTGGTTCAGCAGTAACGTCCATTTATTAACGGCATCAAATCCTTCCACATCAAGCGTGGGATTGCTTTCTGCAAAGCCCAACTGCTGCGCTAATAACAACGCTTCTTTAAAAGCAAGGTTGTCTTCAAATATTTTTGTAAGAATAAAATTGGTACTGCCGTTTACAATGGCGCGAATGCTGTGCAACAAATCATTGTCGTAATACTCTTCCAAATTTCGTATAACCGGGATGGATGCGCAGGCAGACGACTCGTATAAAAATGATCTGCCGGTTTTCTTTTGCAGCTCTAAAAGTTCGGGCAGATGTTCTGCAATCATTTTTTTGCTGGAGCTTACCACTTCTTTTTTGTTTTTTAAAGCGGTTTTTACAATATCAAATGCCGCGTTCGCATCATCAATCACTTCTACAATTACATTGATGTCTTTGTCGTTCAGCAGTTCGTCTTTATCAGTTGTAAATAGCGCTTCCGGCGCGTTTCTTTTTTTGTTGGGATGCTTGATGCAAACTTTTTTTATAGATGCTTTTAACGAAGGCGTTTGCTGTAAAACCCTGTAAAGGCCCTCGCCTACTACGCCAAAGCCAAACATGCCAATTACTAATTCTTTATGCCTGCTCATTGTTTTAATTATTAATTTTCAATTGTTAATTTTTGATTTCAGACTACAATTTCAAATTACAAATTATCAAGCTACCTTCTATTTGTAATTCGTAATTATTAATTCTACATTTTCACATTTGCGATACGTCATTCGGTGCGCAACGAAGTGGAGAGAGAAATCTCCTATTCATGCAGACCTCTCCCTGCGGTCGAGGTGACGATTGAGTAACCAGTAACCGGCATCACATTCTCACATTTCCTCATTCCCCATTTCAACATTGCTCATTTCCCCATAAATCCCTCTATCGCTTCGCTGATTTGCTGAAACTCCAGTAAAAAACCATCATGGCCATAATCTGAATGAATGACCCGTAATTGTGCCCCGGGAATGTGAGCGGCTAAAAACTCCTGCTCTTCCGGCGGAAATAAAATATCTCCTTCCAGGCTTAGCACAAGTGTTCTGGCTTTTATTTGCGATAATGCTTTTATTACATTGCCACGGCCGCGGCCCACGTTGTGAGAGTCCATGCCTTTGCTCAGCACATAATAGCTAAACGCGTTGAACCTTGCTGAAAGCTTGGTTCCCTGGTAGCGTTGGTAGCTTTCGCTTTTAAAATCTTCCAGCTTTTCATCTGTGGTTTCAGACTGTGTTTTATTGTAAGCCGTAGCATTACGGTACGATAAAAGGCCAATGCTTCTTGCCACTTCCATTCCTTTTTTTCCCGCATCGGCGTGCTGCTCCTGCCAAGTGCCGTCTGCTTCAATAGCAAAGCGCTGCGATGCATTGAATGCTTTGCCCCAGGCGGAATGCACCGCGTTAGTAGCCATTGGGATAATGACTTCAAAAAGTTCAGGCTCTTCTATGGCCCACTCCAGCAGTTGCTGGCCGCCCATGCTGCCACCAATACCAATTTTTATTTTATGAATGCCCAGTTCTTTACTCAGCAACATATAAGCGCGGATCATATCCCGCGTGGTAAAAAACGGGAAGCTGTGGTAATAAGGGTGGCCGGTTGCGGGGTTCTCATCAAGCGGGCTGATGCTGCCGTAGCAACTGCCGGGCATGTTCACACATATAATAAAATCTTTTGCCGGGTCAAACACTTTTCCGTCACCCAGCATTTCGGGCCACCACTCGTGTGGTTTGCTGTTGGCTGTTAATGCCTGAAAGATCCATATGACATTATCTCCCGCCGCATTCAATTGGCCATAGGTTGTATAAGCCAAATGTAAATTGGTAAATGTTGCGCCGCTTTCTATGTTAAAAGGTTTCTCGTATACAAAAAAGCCCTCTGTTCCAACCAGTACATCCTGCTGCTGATGGTTATTTACAGAATAATTTTCATTTTCTATGACCGTTTGATTTTTCATTCCACTTTATTCATTTCTCTTCTTACTGCGTAAATCAGCTCATCTAAAAACACTCCGTTCTTAAAAATTGTTTTCTCAAGTTTGGCTTCCAGTCTAAAACCGGCTTTTTCCAAAGCCTTTTGCGAACCGATATTAGTGCCAAACGGCCTTGCGAAAATGCGATTGATATCATAGGTTTTAAACCCAAAATCCACCATTTCCTTTACAGCTTTGGTAATAATGCCGCGGCTCCAGTATTTTTCGCCAAGCCAATAACCAAGCTCTGCATTTTTGCTCATAATATCTTCCTGAAGATGCAGCCCGATACCACCCACTGCCTTCCCTTCTACTTCAATAGCGAAAATGTGAACGGGATCATCTTTTGTAGCAAATATTATGAATCTTTCTGCATCATCATTACCGTAAGGATGCCGGAACGCGTTGGTCATAAACTTAGCAATATTGCTGTTGTTAGCGTGTTCCACAAGGCTTTCCACATCATCCGGCCTCCATGGGCGCAGTAAAAAATCTGCTGAATCCCCGGGTTGGGGATTCAGCGATTTATGATCCTGTTGTGTTATCCTATTCAGGTT
>JAFAFV010000200.1 GCA_023423285.1 Bacteroidota bacterium | reverse complement strand
ATTTATGGCAGCTAAAGGTCATTCAGGAAGTGATTACGTTAATAGTATTTACCATTTTTGCCACAGTATTTTTTAAAAATCAGACCTTCACGCTCAATCATTTCATCGGTTTTTGCTTTTTAGTGCTCGCCGTGTATTTTATATTTAAGAAATAAAAGGGAATTAAGAATAATCCATTTTATACTTCCTTCAACTTTCCAACATTCCTAACTACATTTGCCCTCATGCAATTTTCGCAGGTTATAGGGCAATCACATCTTAAAAAAGAGCTACCGGCGCTGATGCAGGAAAACCGCCTGGCACATGCCCTGTTGTTTTTGGCAAAAGAAGGCAGCGGGGCATTGCCACTGGCCATTGCGTTTGCGCAGTATATTGCCTGTGCACAAACAATTCCCGTGCAGCCGGCTGCTCCATCCGGCGGTTTGTTTGGCAATTCACTTTTTGAAACCGAAACTGCGCCTGTTGCTGAAAGTAAGCCTGCTGGCGAAGCCTGTGGCTCCTGCCCATCCTGCCTCAAAATGGATGCACTGGTTCATCCGGATATACATTTTTCTTACCCCGTAATAGCAAGAAAAGACGGGAAACCTGCATTGAGTACCGATTACATTGCAGAATGGAGAGAGTTTATAAAAAGCTATCCCTACGGCAATCTGTATGACTGGCTGCAGTTTTTGGGGGCAGAAAATAAACAGGGTAATATTACGGCGGCTGAGTGTAATGATATCATTCGCAAACTGAACCTGAAAAGTTTTGAAGGCGGTTACAAAGTGCTGATCATGTGGATGCCCGAATACCTGGGAGCCGAGGGCAATAAATTATTAAAGCTGATAGAGGAACCGCCGGAAAAAACGCTTTTTTTACTGGTAGCCGAAAATGAAGCACAGATATTACCCACCATTTTAAGCCGCTGCCAAATTATAAAAGTTCCGCAATTGGAAGACGCCGCGATTGAAGAAGCGCTCATACACCGAAACCATACAGAGCCTGCTACTGCGGGCCGTATTGCCATGGTAGTAGATGGAAATTACCGCGAGGCGCTGCAAATGGGACAGCACGCCAATGAAGACTGGCAAAGCCTTTTGCGCGACTGGCTGAACGCTATTTTGCGCGGCGGACCGGCAGCACAGGCAAAATGGGTAGACGGGATCAGCAAACTGGGACGTGAAAATCAAAAACAGTTTTTAAAATATTTCAACCGCCTGCTTCAGTTAGCCATAAGAATGAATATTGTGCCCGAAACAGGCACGCAATATCCCGAAAAAGACCTTGATTTTGCCAGCAGGCTGAACAATATTACCGGCATAGAACAGCAGCAGGCCATTGTAGAAGAATTGGATAACGCGGCTTATTATATTGAAAGAAATGCAAATGGTAAAATGCTGTTCATGGCACTTACCATAAAAATTTATCATATCATTCAGGACAAAATAGTATTTTTGAATGATTGAGGAGATGAATATTGTGGCGTGAAAGGAAAGATACAGAGGATGAATACGTGAAGACCGGGCTTATCGCATGGCACGAATTGTTGATAATAAATTGGGTTTCAATTTATAAATATTTTTAAAATACCCATCCTTAGGGTATACATATACTCAGATTTTGCCAGGACTATCACAGTAATTCCTTTGTTTTATTAATTTGTTGAACAGGGACCATCTTTGGTAAATTAAAAAGCATTACCCAAAGGCGGTACTATAAATATATTTGTCAATGAGTTGTACAAGTTGTGGTACTGCAAAAGGCCTAAAGCCAAACGGCTGCCAAAGCAATGGCGGATGCAGTACCGGCGGATGCAATAGAATGAACGCTTATGATTGGCTGCACAACCTGCCCATGACGAACGACTATTGCAACGTGGTGGAAGTGAGCTTTAATAATGGTACAAGAAAAGACTTTTTTCGTAACCCCACCCTGCATTATTTTGAAAAAGGAGATCTTGTTACGGTGGAAGGCGTGAGTGGCTTTGATGTGGGTGAAATTTCTCTTACGGGTGAAATTGTACGCCTGCAAATGAAAAAGCACAATGTAAAGGAGCACAACGCAGACATGAAAAAAATACTGCGCGTGGCCACTGAGCGCGATTTGGAGCAGCGCCGTATTAATAAAGAGCGGGAGCCCGAAGCCGTGATCCGCAGCCGGGCTATAGCCAGGCAACTGAACCTGGACATGAAAATAAGCCAGGTAGAAATGCAGGCCGATGGCCGCAAAGCCACTTTTTTTTACATAGCTGATGGCCGTGTAGATTTCAGAGAACTCATAAAAGTTTATGCCTCTGAGTTTAAGGTAAAGGTAGAAATGCGCCAGATAGGTGCACGCCAGGAAGCCGGTAAAGTGGGCGGTATTGGCAGTTGCGGCCGGGAACTTTGCTGCAGCACCTGGCTCACCGATTTCAAATCGGTAAACACTACAGTTGCCCGTTACCAAAATCTCTCCATCAATCAAACCAAGCTCAGCGGCCAGTGCGGCAGGCTGAAATGCTGCCTCAACTACGAGTTGGATACTTACCTTGATGCCTTGCAAGGTTTCCCCAACGACTGTGATCAGATAGAAGTAGCAAAAGGCAGGGCCCATCTGATTAAAAAAGATATTTTTAAAAACCTGATGTGGTATGTGCTACCCGACAGCAACAAGCATTACCCGCTTACCATTGAAAGTGTTCGTAAAATAAAATCGCTCAACAGGCAAAACATCATTCCTCCGGAACTGGAAACTGTGGACGTTGTTTCTAACAAAGTGCGTGAGGCCGAACCGGAATTTGTGGATGTGGTAGGGCAGATCAGTTTAAAAACATTAGAAAAGGCCGACAGAAAGAAAAAGCTTGTTAACAAACAAAGAACCCAGAACAGGCAGGGTGGCGGTCCAGATAAAAGTCCCGGCCAGAACCAACAGCAAGCAAGGCCAAGAGGGCAGCAACAAGGTTCACCGCAAAAAAGGCACAGGCCCAATCCTAACCGCCCTAAAAATTAAGGTGTAAATAAAATTATTAGTACAGCAGCAATCAGTAAAAAGGTTGCTGCTTTTTTTAATATGTAGAAGGGGTTACCTCCCAAACATTTTTTCAATCTGATCCTGCTTAAACTCCAGGTAGGTAGGGTTGCCATCGGGTGCGGTGTTGTAAATTTTGCAGGCAAAAAGCGAGGAAAGCAGTCCTCTCATTTCACGTTCGGTAAGGCGTGTGCCTGCTTTAATGGCGCGCTGCCGGGCTAGCGAGCGAATGAGTTTTTCCCGGTTAGAAATTTTGATGTCGCTGTTAAAATGTTTGTATTGTTCCAGCGTAAAATCAATCAGTTGCTTTTCATTGCCATCAGCCAGGTCGGCAGGGGTGCCCTGTATTACAAAGCTGTTGTGGCCAAAAGGTTCTATCATATAGCCCAGCAGCAGCAGGTCGTCAAGCAGTTCATTCAGCAATACCGCATCGGCAGGGCTTAGTTCCAGCGTGGCAGGAAACATGCTGCGCTGCGTGGCTATCGGTTTGCCATTGGCGGCCAGTTTCATTTGTTCGTATAGTACGCGCTCGTGCGCCGATTGCTGGTTCACGAGCAAAAAACTGCCGGTGGCAGGAACAATAATATAAGTGTTCAGCACCTGCGCCAGTTCTGTATGTTCTTCAATGGTTATGCCCGGCCTGGTTTTGTGTAAAACAGAAGTTTGTTGTTGTGCTTTCTCATAGTCTGACAAGCCTTCCTCTTTTGGCAGGGGAGCATAAAAATCCTTCCAGCTTTTTAGCTCGCTTTGCGATGGCCGCTCAATAAAATGCGCTTGGTTTTTTTGCGTAAAGCCTTTGAACAGCGGAGATGTGGCAATCGCGTCTTTTTTATCTACTGTAAACGGCTGCGAAATAGAAGGCAGTTGCTGAATAGATGCGTCCAGGTCAAAATCAAGCGTAGGCGTTACGCTAAATTGTGCCAGCGAATGCTTCACCGCTGCCTGCACAAAAGCATAAACAATTTTCTCGTCTTCAAATTTAATTTCCTGTTTGGTGGGATGCACATTTACATCCACCTGCGCCGGATCAAGATCAATAAACAGTACATACATCGGGAAGCTGTCCGTAGGGATCATTTCCTGGTAAGCATTCATCACCGCGTGGTTCAGGTAAGCACTTTTAATAAAACGGTTGTTCACAAAAAAATACTGGTCACCGCGGGTTTTTTTTGCCGTTTCAGGTTTACCGGTAAATCCGTAAATGTTCATATAATCCGTTTCTTCTTTCACTGCCACCACGCGCGCGTTGTAATGGTTGCCCAGCAGTTGGATAATACGCTGTTTCAGGCTCCCGCGTTCCAGGTAAAACACCTGCTGACCGTTACTGGTAAGCGTGAACATGATATCCGGGAAAGCCATGGCCACGCGCGTGAATTCATCCACAATATGCCGCATTTCTGCCGCGTTGCTTTTTAAAAAATTTCGGCGGGCTGGTACGTTAAAAAACAGGTTCTTCATGGCAATGCTGGTGCCGTTGGGTACAGCCACCGGCTCCTGACAAATCACCAGGCTGTTCTCCACTTCTATTAGTGTGCCGGTTTCGTCGTTGGCGCGTTTGGTTTTCATTTCCACCTGCGCCACGGCGGCAATAGAGGCCAGGGCCTCGCCGCGAAAACCCATGGTTTTAATGTGGAACAGGTCGTCAATGTTTTTGATCTTGCTGGTGGCGTGGCGTTCAAAACACATGCGGGCATCGGTTTCGCTCATGCCGCTGCCGTTATCAATTACCTGTAATAAAGTTTTTCCTGCATCGTTCACGATCAGTTTTATTTCCGTGGCACCTGCATCCACGGCATTCTCCAGCAGCTCCTTCACGGCGCTCGCCGGCCGCTGAATTACTTCTCCAGCCGCTATTTGGTTGGCAATATTATCTGGTAATAAAACGATCTTGTCAGCCACTGTTCCCTGATTTTTTGAACGGGTAAAGGTACGAAATGAATGTAGAACTAAGCTACCAATGCACAGATATCCATATTCATGTTCCGATTAGTATCGGGATGGCTAAAACTGTTTTTTGTGTTAAAACGTTATATGCGCAGGCAGAATGTTTATCCATATTCGCATACATTTGTGCATACCCTTAAAATTTTTGAATACAATGACCAGGAAATTATCTTTTTTCAGTTCGCTATTTTTTTTGCTGCCTTTTATCAGCTTTGCACAATATAAAAGCAGCCTTAACGCACAACAGTGGGTAGACAGCGTATATAAAAGCCTCAACAATGATCAGCGGATTGCACAGCTTATGGTAGTTCGGGCGCACAGCAACCTGGGGCCGGATCATGTGGCAAAAGTGGCAGATGAAATACGCAGATATAATATCGGGTCCTTGTGTTTTTTTCAGGGCGGGCCGCTTAGGCAG
>JAFAFV010000198.1 GCA_023423285.1 Bacteroidota bacterium | reverse complement strand
ACCTAAGTTAAATCAAAAGCTGAAAGCAATTCACAACGAAGAACCCATCTATGTCACAGAGCAATAGGTTGTCAAAGACCTAAGTTAAATCAAAAGCTGAAAGCAATTCACAACTTCTACTACTCTGTTCATGGTTTTAAAATAGTTGTCAAAGACCTAAGTTAAATCAAAAGCTGAAAGCAATTCACAACTTACAGGCTTGTCTGTATTTTTTCATTGCGTTGTCAAAGACCTAAGTTAAATCAAAAGCTGAAAGCAATTCACAACTGCCGCTAATGAGATAGCTAAAGGCTATGAGTTGTCAAAGACCTAAGTTAAATCAAAAGCTGAAAGCAATTCACAACCACTATGGCAAGGCAGAAGAGATAAAGAAGGTTGTCAAAGACCTAAGTTAAATCAAAAGCTGAAAGCAATTCACAACTGAATATTGACATTTGAAGTCCCGTCCTGGGTTGTCAAAGACCTAAGTTAAATCAAAAGCTGAAAGCAATTCACAACGTTAGCAAGATGAGAAGAATTATTGGCATGGTTGTTAAAGACCTAAGTTAAATCAAAAGCTGAAAGCAATTCACAACTCACGCTGCCGGATGCGCTTATTTCGTCCACGTTGTCAAAGACCTAAGTTAAATCAAAAGCTGAAAGCAATTCACAACCTTACGCTTAATGTACGCGCTGAAAACAGGTTGTCAAAGACCTAAGTTAAATCAAAAGCTGAAAGCAATTCACAACCTGCAAACGTGCTGGTAACACAGCACAGTGGTTGTCAAAGACCTAAGTTAAATCAAAAGCTGAAAGCAATTCACAACATTAGAATTAAAGGCCGGTAAACACAACCGGTTGTCAAAGACCTAAGTTAAATCAAAAGCTGAAAGCAAATTTAAGGAATGAACCGTTTCCCTGGTCAAATGGCTGTCATGTTGTATACGATAAAAGTGCATGCTATTAAATTCAGACTATTTTATCCGAATTATGGCCCGGTTTTTTGGCAATCCCGTTAAAAGTAAATAGGTTTGCCGCTCAGGCCTTTTAACAGCGCCGAGATCGTTCATAAATTATTAATCCCTCAGTACACATTACAAATGAAATGAGCCATTAGAATGCTTCACACCAACATAGTATGAATATTTTGGCGAATTCCATGTGACCATTAAAAACAAAAAATACACACATGAAAATTTACAATCTTTTATTTCTCACAACTCTTATTTATCTGTTCTTATCAGGATGCAAAACCACTAATGATTCTAACGAAGGACGGGCAAAAAAAAATGCAGAAATTACAGTAGACGGAACAGCGGAAAAAGCAGAAATCACCGCAGCGCCATTGGTACCCAAACCGGTTGGAGACAGGCCCCCTAAAAAACTTATTGTTGAACTGCTGACCACCGAAACCGAAGGTATTATTGCCGACAGTATAAAATATACTTTCTGGACATTTAATAATGTAGTGCCCGGAAGTTTTATACGTGTACGGGAAGGGGATGAAATAGAATTGCGTTTAAAAAACGCCGCAAACAGTGTATTGCCGCACAATATTGACCTGCACGCGGTAAATGGTCCAGGCGGTGGCGCTGAGGCCACTTTTGTTTCTCCGGGTAAAGAAGCTTCCTTTCATTTTAAAGCATTAAACCCCGGCTTATACGTGTACCATTGCGCTGCGCCGCCGGTACCTATGCATATTGCAAATGGCATGTACGGATTAATTTTAGTAGAGCCCGCTGGCGGGCTGCCAAAGGTTGACAGAGAATACTATATTATGCAGGGCGAATTTTATACAAAGGCGGGTGATACTGGCGTTCTTGCTTTTGATAATGATAAAGGAAATGATGAAAACCCTGATTATGTTTTATTCAACGGAAAAAAAGGGTCATTGCTGGGCAAAAATATGCTGCAGGCAAATGTGGGTGAAACAGTTCGCTTGTTTATTGGTAATGGCGGCCCTAACCTTGTTTCATCATTTCATGTAATTGGAGAAATATTTGATAAAGTATACGTGGAAGGTGGCAGCCTGGTCAACCATAACGTACAAACAACTTTAATCCCGGCCGGTGGAGCAGCTATTGTTGAGTTTACGGTTGAAACCCCTGGAGAGTACGTATTAGTTGACCATTCCATTTCCCGGGCATTTAATAAAGGCGCCATCGGCAAGCTGCACGTAACCGGTGAAAAAAATGATAAGGTTTTTAAAAAAATAAACTAAACACAACACCAAAAATTTCGCCTCCCAGATGGCGGTTATATTTAAAATACCTGTAGTTGTTTTACTGCTGTTGTTGTTTTCCTGTAAAGAAAAAGAAAGCAGTGAAAATATAAAAGCCATACGTGATGCTGGTTTCAGACCTCTTGAAACAAATACAAAAATGGTATTTATACCAGGTGGCAGTTATTTACCTTTTTATGGTTCAGATAAAAAAGAGGTAGTTGTACGCCCTTTCCTCTTAGATGAAACCCCTGTAACTAACGAAGAATTCTTAGCTTTTGTAAAAGCAAACCCACGGTGGCAAAAGTCTTATGTAAAACGTGTATTTGCCGATTCAAATTACCTTAGGGACTGGCCATCTGACCTGCAATTTCCCGAAGAGCAAAATGCAGATGCACCGGTATGCTTTGTATCATGGTTTGCCGCACAGGCGTATGCGCAAAGTGTAAAAAAGCGCCTGCCTACTTTGGATGAATGGGAATTTGTTGCAATGGCTGATGAAAAGGATTATAATGCCCGTGATAAAAAAAGCTATTCTGATTATATTATAAGCCTTTATTTAAAAAAAGACAAACAACTGCAGCCGGTTAAAAACAGCCCGCCAAATGCATGGGGCGTTTATAACATGTTTGACAGGATTTGGGAGTGGACAGATGACTTTAATGCGGTTTTAACTACCGGCGACTCAAGAGAAGGAACTTATGATGATAAAGATCTATTCTGCGCCGGCGCTGCAGTAAATGCAACTGATATTCTTAACTACGCGGCTTTTATGCGGTTTGGCTTGCGAACAAGCCTGAAAGCAAATTATACGGTTAGCAACCTGGGGTTTCGCTGTGCGAAAGACACAAATATTATTACAAAATGAAAAGAGCTTTTATAATTCAGGTTTTCTTTTTGCTTTTTATTTCATGTACGCACCAAAAAGATAAAAACAAAGAACTTCCATCAGATTCAATCTTTAATCTGCAAAGTACATGGCAAAATCAAAACGGCGACACGCTGCAATTACAACAACTAAGAGGTAAAACACTTGTAGTGGTAATGATTTATACCAGTTGCAAAACGGCCTGCCCCATGCTGGTAGCTAACATGAAGAAAATTGAACAAAAAATTAAACCGCGCAATCTTGATAAAACTTCTCTGGTATTGGTTTCTATTGATCCGGAAACTGATACGCCCGAACGCCTGAAATTATTTTCAGAAACGAATCATATGAAAGCCGGGCATTGGATATTTTTAAGGAGCGATGAAAAGTCTACACAGGAGTTTGCAAATGTGCTGGCCATGAAATACAAAAAAATATCGCCGATAGATTTTTCACACTCTAATATTATCAGCGTCTTCAGCCCTGATGGCCAATTAAAAACCCAGGAAGAAGGCACGAATATAGAAACGGATAAAATAGCAGCCAAAGTAAACGAAACTATTGCAGCAAATAGCCAACTCCTTTAGGCGTATGCCTTCTTTATTATTTAGCGGGAACACTCGCCCATATATAGGCTCTTTCTATTTTAATTTCTGAAGCATAGGGATATCTTCGTATCAAATCAATCACTTTAAAACCGGCTTCTAACAACAGGTCCCTTATCTTTTCTATTCTGAACAGATAAAAATCAATGTCTACTTCTTCATTTAAAAATTGATCGAGGTGGATGATATCATCACCTATATGAAATGAAAGTAAAAAATCTCCGCCGCAATCCAGTACCCTGTACACCTCATGGAAAGCCTGCCGCGCCGCATTATAATTAAAATGAACAATGGAATAATAAGCAATGGCTGCACCCACGCTCCTGTCTTCATACTGAAGCGCTAACATATCTCCCTGCTCAAAAGAAATACCTGGGTTTTGATGCCTGGCAATCTGTATCATTTGGACGGATATATCTATTCCTTTTATATTCGTAAGACCTATGGTATGTAAAAAACGGGTTGTATGGCCGGGGCCACATCCTAAGTCAAGCACCTGGCCTTTGATACGGTTTTCATGAGCAAACTCACGTAATAACATCCTGTCCAGGCGCTTATGTACCAGCGCATCTTTACACTTTTCATAATAAACTTTAGCCACCTTATCATAACAGGCAACTACATTTTCTTTCTTATCCATGCACTTTCTGCAAACTAAAATATTCAGATGAGGGTTTAAATGGCTCTCATGTTACCATCTGCTAAGGTAAGCGTGTTCTCCCTTTATTTTATGTTAAATAAGTTTTTTTATGTTTAACATAATAATATGAACAACTTCTATAAGAGCGATGGTTTTAAGAACATTAGCGTCGAATCGTACGGTAAAACACGCTGTTTTTTTAGTTGAAGAACCTTCAAATATTTTTGTCACCATAAGGGAATTTGTTGGGTAAACGCATTAAAACACTCTATCCGGCGCGGCATTTATTTTTACCAGGCTTTTGTAGTCTTCCATACAATTACATCTTTCTGCTGACGAAACTCTGATGCGCATCGCTCCTATTCCTTTCTTAAAGGCAATAAATTAACTGCCTAAAAGGATAGAAAACAAAAACTCCAATGCCAGTACCAGTAGAAAAAATACAAGTATGTATTTAACAGCAGTCTTGTTTTCACGATTGGTTACAATGGCCACTATTCCTAATAGAAACATAGCGCTGTATGGTTTTGCAAACAGCGCATTAGTGCCCGCCACGCTCATTATATTCATGATAGTGGCAGGCACTTTATAAGATATATCAGGATAAGAAAAAAGGGTATTTGAAAAAAGATACCAATAAATCATTTATGCGTTCTGTTATTTATTTTTTTTAGTGCTTGTGCCGTTCGGGTCAAGCGTTACGGTTTGTAGTTTTGATCCGTTGATCACGTTAAAATAAAAATCGCCGGCCTTATGTTTTGTACCCAGTATTTTTTGCAGGTTTACTGAAAGCACTAATTCTTTAGTTGGATCAAAATCCTGTTTTGAGTTGTCGTATTTTAAAAGCAGTTGAATGCTGCCAGGGTAAGAAAGCAAAATGCTGCCATCCCAGATGAACTGAAAGGATTCGGCAGTACCGCCACCCTTCACTTTCACTTCCAGTACATCGTTTAGCCTTTTTACCTCAATGATTTCAAAAGCATCTGTTGCATTTCTTTCCCTGTTTGACGCTGTAAATAAATTCTTATCCATTACAAGATTAGCCTCCAGCCTCAAAGGCTGATCATTTTCAGGTTCATGTTTTTCTTTTTGGCAGGAAGTGAAAATAATGGTTAAAGCAATCACCATCATAATGCATTGTATTTGTTGTATTGTTTTCATGCGTAACTTTTTTGATTTTTTTATTTGGCCATATGGAATTTACCATATTGTCTTAAATTATTTGCTTTGACTCGATTTGGTTCCATCAGGGTTCAATACCACGGTTTGCATTTTTGACCCGTTGATCACATTGAAATGAAAATCCTGCACCTTGTGCTGGCTGCCTAAAATCTTTTGCAGGTTAACCACTACTGTCAGTTCTTTCGCTGCGTCAAAATCATCATTGGCATTGTCGTATTGCATCACCAGCCGGATGCCCATAGGGTAAGATTCCTGGATCAGGCCATCCCATACAAACCGGAAAGAATCAGCAGTACCACCCCCTTTTACTTTCACTTCCAGAATTTCATTTTTTCTCACAACCTCTTTGATCTCAAAAACATTTGCTGCACTTCGGTCTTTTAAAACTGCAGCAAACAGTTTTTTATCCTTCATAAGATTGGTTTCCATTTTGTAAGGCTGTGCATCGGCACTACCATCTTTTTGGCAGGAGGTAAGAATAATGCCCACGCAGGCCATCACTGCTAATAATGCTGATAAAAATTTTCTTGTCTTCATGTTTTAATCGTTTTTTTAATCAATGGCTTTTTAAATAAAACACGTGCAGCGATGCATTTGCTACAATCCTTATAACTATTTTAAAACAACAACCTGATTTTTACACCGGAATTGAGCAGGTTTATTTTATCGTTTTGCAGAGCGCCCACAGGTATTTTTACAAACGGTTCCAGCAGTATTTTCTTATCGCTGTAAAATTTGTATTGCTTGCCAATAGCCAGGTTGATGTAGCCTAAATTGCTGCGGCCTCTGAAGTCAGTATCAGTAGTTTTCTTGCTGAACTGTGTTTCTACCACATTAAATACAGCCAGTGATTCTCCGCTTACGGGGTCGGTGCTAAAACTTTCTTGTAATGTTTTTGATGTAAACTCGTACACCTTGTTTTCTTTTAAAACAGCTAATGCCGAAACGCCCACCGCCGCATACCACCCGTTATCTCTTTCATAAATGATTGATAGCGGTATGTCGAGCGCTTTAATCACCGATTGTGCGCCGGTAATGCTGGTATCAGCAGATACCTGTACAGCATCTGATTTATGAATAGCAGTCATGCTGGAATATGACAGCCCTGTTGCCAACGTGATTCTTCTTGAAACTTCATATTGAGTAGATATACCAACGCCTACATTGATGCGATCTGAAATAACTGCAGGATTCAGTTCCACACCAAACTTCCACCTGTCTGAATGCTCGCTGCTTTTTGTGAGGTAATCAATATCGGCAGGCAGTGGCAGCGTTTCCTGTCGTTTGGGAAATGTTTCAGAAGGCCGTATAGTGCCTGTCTGTTTAATAGCTACCGTGTCTGTTACAATAACGGATAGCTGGTCTGGCCGTTTTATTTCACTTGCTGTAATCTGAGCTTGTAACGGCACATGGTTGTAAGACGGCTGCTGAACAGCGGGCTTTGAAACGCGGGAAAATTCTATCCTTTCATTCGTTATATTTTTTGGCTTGCTTACTATGGTATCGCCAGGTTGTATAGCATTCGTAATGTTTATCTGCTCTTTTCTAACAATATTTTTACTTGTATGCTTGGGAGGGTGAAAAATGTTAACAGCAAGTACAATAAGTATTACCGCGGCCGCAGCCGCGGCTGCATACTTCCACATCGGAATAATTTTTGCGTTTTGCTTTTGGTCAAGCCTGTTGAGTTCTTTGCCGTACTGCTCCCGAAAACTTTCCCATTTGCCCTCTTCGTACGGTATCTCCTTGTCAAGAAACTCGTCCCTGAGGCTGTTTATAATTTTATGTTCGTCATTACCCATGTTTAGTTCATTATTGTACGATACAAGCTTTTAAGCTTTTCTTTTGCCCTGGTTAAATACACCCTGCTGGAGCTTGGCGCAATGCCGAGCAATTCCGCAATTTCATCATGACTGAACCCTTCAATTTCATACAACATAAAAACATTCTTATAGACAGGGTTCAACTGATTGATGAGTTTTAACAGATATTCTTCGTGAAAAACATCCTGCAAAGTGGTTACAGGCATATTGCTGCGCTCATCGCATATCTCTTCATAAATGTTTGTCTTATGTTTTCTTATTTCGTTCAGCGCGGTACGAACGGTTATTTTCGCCATCCAGCCTTTGAGCATTTTATGGGCATTCGGCCAATCATTGCATGTAAACGTGTGGAGGTTGGTAAAAATTTTCATGAAACTGTCATTTACAATCATACATGCCGTATCACGGTCAGATACATAACGCAGGGCAACAGCCATAAGGTATCCCCAGTAATGCTTGTAAAAGCGCACCCTGAACTTATCTCCAAGATTTTTGCAGTCCTTAGAAAGAAGCTCCAATAACTCAGTCTCATTTGTCAGTTTCTCCACGAAAATCTTTAAGTGCGCGAATTCTTTATCAAAATTTTTTTCTTCTGTATAGCTTAAACGCACTTTTAAATAAAAACGCTACAGAAAACCCGGTTATTTATTTCAACCTAAAAAAAAATGCACCCGCTTGTAGCGTTTGTGTTAATAGTTGTGTTTTGCCTTACGAAAACTTATTTTATCACTGTAAATCAAAAAAACTTTATGAAAGTACTTTTAACAAAAACCTCTAAACTGTTTTTATCAGCAGCAATTCTACTGTCGCTTGTATCTGCTACAGGGTGTGATAAAGACGATGACACACCGCCACCAGCAAAAAAATATGGTAAGATTGCAGTACTGAATGCTGCCTTTGGCGCTGACTCTATTAATTTTTTAATTGAAAACAAAAAAGTAAACAACAAATTAATTGGCTATTCTGACAGCCTCAACTATGTAGACATAGTGGCGGGCCAGCCTTCAGTTGAGATTAAAGGGAAAGATGATAAGTCGCTCGTTAAAAAAACGCTTGAAACCGCAGAGAATAAAAATTACTCGCTGCTGGTTGCCAACTCCACCGATGGCAAAACTTTTGAAGTAGTTCAGGTAAACGATGACCTTACAGCGCCCGGCGAGAATAAAGTAAAGATAAGGGTGGTAAACCTTTCGCCTGATGTTAGCAAGCTGAACCTTGTTTCAGGCACTGACACCAAACAGTTTGAAAACGTGGCTTACAAAAGCGCCAGCGCTTATAAAGAACTGGACGCACAAAAGATAACTTTTAAAATTACCAACCAGGATGACAATGCCGTGCTTGCCACCATTACAGACCTCGACCTAATAAAAGGTAAAATTTATACCATTTGGGTTAGTGGATTAAAAGAAACGACTGATAACAGTAAAAAAATACAGGCAAACGTTTTTACCAACAAGTAAGTAAAGCAAAGCTCCTGAAACATCAACAAAGAAGCTACACTTTTGTGTGGCTTTTTTTATGATAAGCAGGCAGCATACTAAAAATAACAGAAACTTTTACTGATCAACACGCGGCATTTTTAGAATTTAATTATCTTGGGGTGAGAATATGCAAATAAGGTACCTGTTATTTTTACTTTTTGTTGTAACACTTACGCAGGGATTGACAAGCCCACCTGCAAATACTGTAAATCCTCCTCAAAATTTACTTTGTGATTTGATGAGTTGTTATTTTACCGGCACAGCATCGCCTGTAAAAACGTTTAACCGCACACCTGCTTTTAGTTGGGAAGTGATTGATACCAGGAAAAACATTTACCAGGCAGCGTATCAAATTATTGTGTCTGACAACAAAGACATGATTGATAAAAATACCGGCAATATCTGGAATTCGGGAAAGGTCAATAGCCCATTATCTAACGGTATTTTATATAATGGCACGCATCTCAAACCTGCACAGCAATATTTTTGGAAAGTTCGTATATGGAATAATAGAAACGAGGTATCTCCATATTCCAGGGGTCACTATTTTCAAACAGCTGATGAATTTGCAGATTATACTACCGGCAGATATTCAATCGTTAAACAAGAGCAATTCCCTACTAACATTACTAATCTCAAACGCCTCACAAAAGCAGATTTTGGCAAAGCGTCATTCGGACAATTAAAAGTACATTTCAAAACTATTAACCACGATGATACCATAATTGTAAGGCTAGGCGAAGCCATCAACCCTGATGGCAGCATTAACAGGACACCTCCTGGCACGGTAAGGTATGCCGAATATAAGCTACCCCTAAAAAAGAATATTAGCCATTACCACATTCATTTGAAAGCTGATAAACGTAATACCGGAAAAGACGCCATAAAAATGCCCGATTCCATTGGCGTGGTTATGCCGTTCCGATACGTAGAAATTGAAGGGCATAATGCGGCGTTAGGCAAAGAGCAAATCATCAGAACCAATATACATTACCCTTTTGATGAATCCGCATCTTATTTTAAAAGTTCTGATTCCATATTAAACCAGGTTTGGGATTTATGTAAGTACACCATCAAAGCCACATCCTTTGCCGGTATTTATATAGATGGTGACAGAGAAAGAATTCCTTATGAGGCTGATGCATTGATCAATCAACTGAGCCATTACGCCGTTGATAAAGAATTTACTTTAGCACGATATTCACATGAATATTTAATTTACAAAGCAACCTGGCCAACCGAATGGATTTTGCAATCTGTAATGATGGCCTGGTACGATTATCTATACACAGGAGATGCGCGTTCCATCAGGCACCATTACAACGAACTAGTACAAAAAACATTAATGCAGCTGGAGGACTCGAACGGCCTGATAACTGTAAATAAGGTTACACCACAAATCTTGAAAGCCATTCATTTACCGGCTTCTGCCAAACTCAGAGACATTGTTGATTGGCCACACTCAGGTGGCTTAGGTTTGAGCAAAAAAGAAGCCGGCGAAACGGATGGCTTTATATTTACAGCTTACAATGCTGTGTCAAATGCATACTATTACAACGCCCTTGTAACAATGCATAAAATTGCTGCGGTATTGGGTAAAGAAACAGATGCAGCCATGTTTTTATCCAAAGCACAATCCCTTAAACAAACCTATAACAACTTATTGTGGGATCAATCGAAAGGTTTGTATTGCGATGGCGTAACAACACGCCACGCATCTTTGCATACTAATTTTTTTGCATTGCTGTTTGGTTTGGTAGCTGAAAAAGACGTGCCGGGAGTCATTTCATTTATCCAATCCAGAGGCATGGCCTGTAGCGTGTATGGCAGCCAGTTTTTATTAGAAGCGCTATACGATTACCATGCAGCAGATTACGGCCTTTCTTTAATGACATCCACCTCTGACAGAAGCTGGTACAATATGATCCGCAGTGGAAGCACAATGACATTGGAAGCCTGGGATAATAAATACAAACCTAACCTGGACTGGAATCATGCCTGGGGCGCAGCGCCAGCCAATATTATTTCAAGAAAATTGATGGGCATTGAGCCCGTATCACCAGGGTGGTCTCAATTTAAAATAGCACCAAGGCCCGGCACCCTCTCCTTTGCAGAAATTGTTGTTCCCACTATTCGGGGAAACATTTCCATGTCATTCCATCAGTCAGAAAAGTATTTTAACATGAATGTTACCATTCCTGCAAATACAAATGCACAAATATACCTGCCATCCATAACAAGCAATGCTGTGATTACTGAAAATGGGCGCCGGGTAAAAGCCGTGAAAGAAGGCAATCATTTTGTACTAAAAAACGTGGGATCGGGATCTTATAAATTTGGCGTACAGCATATACGATAAAGCATTGCTAGTTATTTCGCTCTATCGTCATTAGCATCATCATACCGGCACCACATGCTTTCAAAAAAACCGCTGCAACATGCAACGGTTTCCTTCAGTGGTCCCACCTGGGCTCGAACCAGGGACCCCCTGATTATGAGTCAGGTGCTCTAACCGGCTGAGCTATAGGACCAGGCTGCTAATGCAGCAAACTATTTAACAAACGTAACCGGTTTTGTTTTTGGGTTGGCAAATTTAAAGAATTTAACCAATAAGCAATCAATTAAGACTAAAATATTAATTCGGGTATTAACCTATTTTTAACCCAAAGACAAATATATTTGCGCAGTTTAAACTTTTTTATGAAGAAAATAATACTGTTTTCGGCCTTGTACCTTTCTGCCAGCTACGTCTTTGCGCAGGTAGATACTTTGCCTGCCAATGCGCCAGAGCTAAAAGTTGCAGAAACCTCTGTTCCCAAGCAAAAAAGAAAATACGACCTGAGCAAAAGACCGAATGACCATTTTCTATTGCAAATAGGCTACACACAGTGGATGGGTCAGCCAGACAGTATCAATACAAAAGGTTTTTCCAGAAGCATTAATACCTATTTCATGTTCGACTTTCCATTTAAAACCACACCGCAACTAAGCGCGGCCATTGGTTTGGGAGTAGGATCAGACCATATCATGTTTGACAAAGATTATCCTGATGTAAAAGGCCAGACCAGCACACTGAGGTTTAATTACAAAACCACCAGCCCTGATACAACGTACTTTAAAAAAACCAAACTGGCCACTACCTACCTTGAAGCGCCGGTTGAACTTCGGTATGTTGCTAATCCTGAGCAGAGCGATAAAAGCTTCAAATTTGCCCTGGGGGTAAAAGTGGGCACCATGATAAAGGCCGGCACACGTGCCCGCAAACCTTTGTACCTTGATAATGGCGCTGAAAAACAAATGAGCGATTATACTTTGAAGGAAGCCAGCAAAAGATATTTTAATACTACGCGCATTGTGGGTACCGCGCGCATTGGCTTTGGGCATTTTACGGTTTTTGGTACTTACCAGTTTACCAATTTGCTTAAAGACGGCGTGGGGCCCGAACTGAGGCCGTTTACAGTGGGCCTGAGTATAGGTGGCCTGTAAGGCAAAACAAATCGTTTTATATACAACAAACCCCGCCTTTTATCCGGCGGGGTTTGTTTTGCTAATGGTACTGGTTTTTGCGTAATCTGATATTTTATTTCATTTCACCACCTGCAGCGGTGATGTTGTTGCTGATTGGTGCCGACGGCATTAACCCGGCATGCGCGAAATATATTTTTCAATTTGTTTTAACTGATCTACAATTTGCGGTGTGGTAGGCTTGCAAGCTTTGGCTCTTCTAAAAAAGTCTTTTGCGGCTCTAAACTCCCGCTTGTTCATCATTATACTGCACATTTGCAAGTAAGCAGCCGCCTGATTTTCTTTATCGGGCAAGCCCTTTCTTAAAGCTTGTCTGATATAGCTTTCACCCTGCTTGTTGTTGTTTTTTTGAATGGCCAGCATGCCCATTTGTAACAGGCTGGCGCCCTCGGCTTCTTTTACCGGCATACCCAGATCAAGGCCTTTTTTCATCATCACTTCTGCATGATCATAATCTTGTTTGCTCATGGCAATATTCCCTTTAAGCGTGTAATAAACGGAACGGATAGGTTTATAAAGCAGATTGGGGTATTTAACAGAATTTAATATTTTTTCTGCCCCTTCAAGATCGCCTTCTTCCATATACTCCTGTATCAGGCGTAGCGGCCCAAAAAAGAAATAGCCAAACAATAAAAGGGCTCCCACAAAATAAAGCGGAAAAGCAGGCCAGAAACCCGCGGCATAATTCACATACGCGCCTACCACGATCAGAATGATGGAAATAATGAACCTGTACCGGATTATAAAATTATAAGCTTTCATTATTCAATTTATTTAGGGCGCAAAGATAGGGCTTCGCAAACGGATGTCATAACCTGCACACCTTATGAAGCTCACATTTACATAAGGCAAGGTTATAATGTATAAATTATAAGTTGTGCCTTTCGTTAATCTTGTCCAGTAAATCGCTGAGCTGTTCCGCCTCAGCCTCTGAAAGGTTCCCTAAAAAATAAGTTAGTTCATCTTCAATACCATCCAGGTTTTGCAACAGTTGCATTCCCTTATCAGTAATGGTTACATCCACAAGGCGGTTATCGCCGGCTGATACTTTTTTTGATACCAGTTTTTTTATTATCAGCCTGTCTACAATCCTGCTTGTGTCGCTCATCCTGTCCATCATACGCTCGCGTATTTGCATGGTAGA
>JAFAFV010000155.1 GCA_023423285.1 Bacteroidota bacterium | reverse complement strand
CTATCTGGCTCTCCGTAAATTTTGTCCTTTTCATGATTTCTGACAGTTTTTAAAATTAAAGATTTACTCTAATTTAAAACTGACGAATTTGGGGTACGCTTACACTTTCTTCTAATTCTTTCCTTCCCAAACCTACCAATAGGTACGATAATTTTAAATTCTTTGCTATAATATCATGTAGCAAAATACCCATATCATCGTCAACACTTTTGACGCTTACTAACTTTATCATTAGCGCGTTTAAATTCTTCGTTTCGCCTACATGTGCAATCGTGTTATCTTCCCTGAAAATATATACTGCGGCTTCGTTAGGAAATTGGTTGACCCATGAAGTATTTAACCCAATAGCTATTTTTTCTGATTGATTTAATAACCTGTCTTCAAGCTCATCCAAATATTTGTTGATTGCTTCTTTTGTCATAATAGGGGTGAAATCATACTAAGAGAATTTTCAAATTATTTTTTACCCTTTATAGTTTTTTGTTTCGGTAAATCGTGTTCTACAAAAGTTTTACCTCGTAAAGGGATTTTAATATCGTTTGTGTTGGAAGTATCAATATGTCCATTTTTACTTGCTGTATCTCTTAAACTTTGATTAAATGCAATAGGTGGTTTTTGTCCTACTTCTTTATAACAAGTATATATATGATTTGGCGTAACAGAATCCACTTGACAAATTTCCTTTAAGTAATATGTAGCTACTGTATTGAAATCCATAGCCGAACTTGGCTGTTTTTCTGTATAAAAGTCTTTGAAAGAAGTCTCTCCTTTAGGCCTTAAATCTAAATCCTTTATTATGGAAACAGATTCTTTGCTTTTGGCGGTGGCTTTTCCATTGCCTTTAGGCTTAGCAATTTCATTATTCTTATCACTATTCTTTATTTCGGCTTGCTTGATTTTTGGCTCTGATTTGTCAGCACTTACATCTCCAACAAAATGTTTCGTCAAAATTTCGAACACTTGAGGCTGAATACTTTCAGGGTACTTTTTTAGTACATCTGCTATATCTATTAATTCGGCTTTAATTTCTTCATATGATTTCATCGTATTGGGTTTTATTGGTTATGAAAAATTTACTTTTTTAGTTTTGCTGCGTATAGCAATTCTTCAATTGTTACTCTATATTTGAGCCTTACGTTTTCGATATCTTTTCGTTTGGCGTTATATTGTATTTTATGGGCTGAAAAATTACCTAATTGCCTAAAATCATCAAGTGTTTCGCTTGCTTCTTTTGACAATTTAAAAGGTTTCGTACTAAGGGTATAATTAATTATATGGCTTAAGTTTTTCAATCCATCGCCATCGGATATCTCACTTAATTTGTCAGCTTCTTCATACGCGTGTATGAGCAATATTTCTAAGAGCCGCCTCATTAATACTGCACACCCATCAAATATATTGTTGTTATAAGAGGCATTTATTTGTTTGCCTAAGTTTTCAATGTACCCTCTTGTTGAAGTCAAAAGTATTTCTGGCAATATGGTATCATCGGTAATAATATCCTCACTTTTTGTTTCTACAAAAGGAAATTTTGCAGACATATCGTCTTGGAATTTCCTTACAGGTCTGTACGTATCTGGGCTTGAGCCTTTCATTACACTTTTAGATTGGCGCAAGTCTTTTTTTAAATAAGTTGTATTGTACTTTGGCAGTGCATTCTGTACAAAGTATTCATTGATTTCAGTGATTGTTACATCTGTTTGATGTATTGTGAAATGATACCAAGCAAACGCCAATGCAATATCTTTTTTCAAGGCATTTTCACTTATTAGGCTCTGTGTCAGCTTATTTAATTTATTCATCTATTTCTTCATTATCTTCACCCAATAGTATTTCTCCTTCAATTGAATTTTTGTTAGTTTTTGCCTTCCTTAGTCTTGGTTTTCGTTTTTTTGTTGTTGACTGTCCATTTAAAATACTTTGTGCATACTCACAACCTTCAGAAGAAATTGCAAGTTCTTCATCTGTTATTGTACTGAATAATGATTTCTTTATTAAGCTACTTAAGTTTTGACCAAGGTTCTTACGCCGGTTTAGAGAAAAAATATTATTGTCGCGATAAGAATCAAGAATCGATTGTTTAGTAAATGTATCTTTTCCGAAATTGGAATTGTAATAACCAATTACGACCATTAATTCAGGTTCAGACTTAGCTAAATTCTTAATTAGTACATCTTTTAACGCCATGTAGTTTCCAGATGGTAAGAAGTTAGATACACCATTAGTTGAATTTCCAATATTTTTTGGTTCGGCTAAGACTAAATTGTTTTGCTGATTATGAATTATGTTGTTAACTACTTCTTGCGGTTTAGGTTCTTCTGTTTGTGCTATTAATCCGAATTTATCAAGCAAGTATTTAATAACTCGGATTTTAGTTCTATCATCAAGTTTCATTAAAGCTCTCGAACATTTTTCGATAGCTTCGATTTCATAATCATCATCAAAGTTTCTCATAATCTGATGGTATTGGTATTTTAATTATATATCCATTTAGGGTGTCTTACTTCCGCTCAATCAACCTTTCAAGCTTCTCAATCATTTCCTTTTGCTGCTGAAGCATACGCTCATACAACTCAACCATTTTTTCAATTGGATTGAAAGACGGTTGGTAGTTGAACACCGAAGGATTGTTCATCGTAGCAGTATCATTATTATTGATTGTATTTGAAATAACGTTTATCGCCTGTTCCTCATCAAAATTTTGGAAAGCTTCCACAGGTATTTTAAGCGCAGCGGATATTTGTTGGAGTAGGGGAGCATCAATTGTTTCTTTCTGCTCCAATAAAGAAATCTTTTGCTGGTTCCAGTCATCGCCCAAATCGGCAGCAAGCGCATCTTGTTTTATACCCAGCATTTCGCGAAAAGGTTTTATGTTTCGACCTTCATGTATTTTGTGGTTTGGCATCGTGGATGTTTCGGAAAAGGAAAAACATTATGTTAAGTAGGCAGGGTGCTCTAACGGCCTTAATGCCGCAGCGTTAAGAAAATGAGCGTAGTGAAGCGTTAAAAAATGCCTGCTGTCCGAAGCGTAGGCGCAGCCGAAGCAAGTTCAGGCATTTTAGCAAAACGTAGCTCATTTTTAGCGAGGCATTACAGCCTTGATTTTTTATTCGTTTGTTTTTATTTGTTTTTAATGGTACTCATGAGACCGCTTCGCTAAGTTGGTTCTTTTGCATCAAGGCAAAAGAACATATAGATAAATTCCGCGAGCGCCAGCCTGGAAAAATGCAAATAAGGAAGCCGGCGAAGCGGCACACATTGCATTTTTTACAGGCAAGTGAGCGACCATTAAAAAAGAAGCAGAGCAGAAAAAGGTAAAATTTTAAAGACATAAATAAATCCATAGCGGAATTGACGCCAGTAAAATTTTCCTGCGTAAATTTTCATCAACGTCAGGAAATTTTACCAGCCAATGGAGCTATACCAACGGCTATTTAGGCGCAGCCCGTAGCGCAGCGGAGACATAATGACTAATTATAGGACAAAACGGATAAGCCAGAATTTTTGAAAAAAATTCACCATTGAGCCGAAGGCGTCCTTTATTTACCCACAGGGCAAGCGTAGTGCAACGGAGCGCAGACATAATATAAATTATAGCTGACAAACGGCTTACCCAGCCTCCGCAGCGATTGCCCGTTTTGTCCTATAATTTATGTTATGTTAAATAGAAGTTCGCGCACCCTTACCCGTCAGCAGTCAAACTTCCACCACCACATACACCTCCTAATGTAAAACTGAACTCTAAAGATGAACTAAAATGCTCCTGCTATCAATGCTCATATTTTATTGCTTTCACGCAGATCAATACAGCCAGACTTTAAAGTAAAAAGCCCGGGGTTAACACCACGGGCATTGAACTTATTTTGAGGTCTCGAGCGGATTCGAACCGCTGTACGAGCTTTTGCAGAGCTCTGCCTAGCCACTCGGCCACGAGACCCTATTTTTTTATTTCCTTCGCTTGTTTGAAGGCTTGCAAAAATAGGATATTTTTGTTTAAATATATCCTTCAAAGTAAATCAATATTTTATGGCCATTATTGCAGAATCTGAACTCATTTTGAATGAACGCGGCGCTGTGTATCACCTAGACCTAAGGCCTGAAGAGCTTGCCGGAACTGTGGTAACGGTTGGCGATCCCAGCCGTGTATTTGAGTTGAGCAAATACTTTGATACCATTGAAGTAAAACGCCAGCATCGAGAGTTTGTAACGCATACAGGCCTTGTAAACGGTAAAAGACTTAGCGTGCTTTCCAGTGGTATTGGCCCCGATAATATTGATATTGTAATGAATGAACTGGATGCGTTGGTAAATATTGATTTTGAAAAGCGCGAGATCAAACCTGCGTTGTCTTCTTTAAATATTATTCGTGTGGGCACATCGGGTTCCTTGCAGGCTGATATTCCCGTAGATGACTTTGTGGCTTCCACACACGGGCTGGGCATTGACAACCTGTTGAATTTCTACCGCCACGAGCAAAATAGCGAAGAAGACCAGCTCATACACGCGTTTGCTACACATGTACAAATGCAGGGCTACACCGGGCAGCCCTATATTACCGGCGCTTCCCCTACCCTTTTAAAGCATTTTGCACAGGGCTTCCACAATGGCATAACGGTCACCTGTCCGGGCTTTTACGGTCCGCAGGGCCGCGTGTTAAGGCTGGGTGTGCAAAACACCCAACTCATAGACAGACTTACAGATTTTAGCTTCGGGCAACATAGAATTACCAATTTCGAAATGGAAACCTCTGCCATCTATGGCCTTGGTAAGTTGCTGGGTCATCACTGCCTGGCGTTGAACGTGATCGTGGCCAACCGCATTGCAAAGCAATTCAGCAAAGACAGCAAAGCGGCGATTGAAAACCTTATAGTAAAATTCCTTGAAACCTTTGCAGCAGAATTCTGATGTATTGAAAAGTGTTTAAATGAAAAAAATGAAGATCAATTTTTATAAATACCAGGGCACCGGAAATGATTTTATATTGATTGATAACCGATCGGGAGCATATGATGATCTTTCCAACGAACAGATTAAGCAAATTTGCCACCGCCGCTTTGGCGTGGGTGCAGATGGTTTTATGAAGCTGAATGAAAAAGAGGGTTATGATTTTGAAATGGTTTATTATAACGCCGACGGCCGCGAAGGCAGCATGTGCGGTAATGGAGGCAGGTGCATCGTACAATTCGCATACGATATCGGCATCGTTAAACAGCAGTACCGGTTTATAGCGGTTGACGGTCCTCATGAAGCCGCCATCTATAATGAAGAAAAAATGGTATCATTAAAAATGATTGACGTTGCCAGCGTTTCAAACTTTCACCATGATAAGGTGTTGAATACAGGTTCGCCACACTATGTGCAACTGGCTGATGATGTGATGGCGCTTGATGTGGTAAAAGAGGGAAGAAATATTCGCTACAACAAAGACTTCAGCGAAAATGGCATCAACGTAAATTTTGTTGAAGTAAAGGATGACAGTAATTTGATCGTGCGCACTTACGAGCGTGGTGTGGAAGATGAAACCTACGCATGCGGCACGGGTGTTACGGCTGCTGCGCTTGTTTTTTATCACAATGAAAATGGATTCAACACGATTGATATTGACGTTTTGGGCGGTAAATTAACCGTGAGGTACAACCGGCACCCTGACGGCAGCTATGACCATATCTGGCTGAAAGGCCCTGCTGTAAAGGTTTTTGAAGGAACCATAGAACTGTAATTATGATTAAATATTTAAAGAATATTGACCACCACACTGTTGAAGTTGATGCGCCTGAAAATGATATATGGGTGAACGTGACGCCACCGCTGAAGCAGGAAGAGTTCATTAAATTATCTGAAGATCTGGAAATACCGCTCGATTTTCTTTCGGACTCACTGGATATTGACGAACGCAGCAGGTATGAGGAAGATGATAATGTGCGCCTTGTGGTAATTAAAACGCCCACGGAAAATCATTCCTTCAACGATAGTGATGCTTATTATATTACTATCCCTATCAGTATAATTTTAACACACAATCATATTGTAACTGTTAATTCTTTTGACAATCCTGCTTTAAAAAAATTTTTGAACACATTTCAAAACCGCCAGCCTGAAAAACGCGGGATGATGGTGGTTAAAATCATTGAAAAAGTGGTTCAGAATTTTATGGATCATTTAAAAGAAATCAATCATAAAAGGAACATTATAGAGCAACGCTTGTATGATTCCAATAAAAATGAGCAGTTGCTGGAACTGATGAAAATACAAAAGAGCCTGGTGTATTTTGTAACTGCGCTGCGCTCCAACGAATTGTTGCTGGCCAAAATGAAGCGCACCAATTTTCTGCGACTCAGCGAAGATGAAAATGAATTTCTGGAAGACCTGATGGTAGATAATTCACAGGCGCTGGAGATGGCCAACATTTATACCAACATCTTAAGTAGTTCAATGGACGCCTTTGCCAGCATTATTGCCAACAACCAGAATGCAGTACTTAAAAGGCTCACCATTGCAACCATCGCGCTCACTATACCGGTATTGCTTGCCAGTATTTTTGGTATGAACCTGAGAAATGGATTGGAAAATTCACAAACGGCTTTTTACTCAATTTCAGCTGCTTCACTTGTATTTTGTATTGTAACCGGCTATTTTGCTTTGAGGAAAAAAATGTTATAATCAGCATGCTCACATCATTCAACATCAGGGTTTACGGAATTTTGATCAATGATCATAAACAGGTACTGGTTAGCGATGAACGTATTTATAACAACTTACTTGAAGTAACTAAATTTCCCGGCGGCGGGCTTGAACTGGGCGAAGGCACAAAGGATTGTATTGTGCGCGAGTGTAAAGAAGAACTAAATATTGATGTGGCAGTGGTGGACCATCTTTATACTACTGACTTTTTTCAGCAGTCTGCTTTTAACGACTCCCACCAGATCATTTCCATTTATTACGTTATTAAACCATTGCAGCCATTGAACATTGCTGTGAACAATGCAGGTCCCACTTTTCCTGTAGAAGTGGGTGAAATTTTCAGGTTTATTGATTGGGAATATTTTAACGAAGACGTGATGAGCCTGCCAATCGATAAAATTGCGGCAAAAATCTTAAAGGAAAGATTTGCTTAATTGTTACAGGTGATGATCCTGACCAGATTTGATCTCGTCCAGAAATATTTTTAAAAGTGAAAGGTCTTTCACGCCAGGTACCGTTTCAAATTTACTATTCAGGTCAATGGCATAAAGATCATTCATGCTTTCGCTGATGAAATCATTGATCAATGGTGCATCATCAGGGCCAACGCCACCGCTCAAAAAATAAGGCTTGCCAACAGCAACCTGTTGTTTTAAAATGTTCCAATTGAATTTTTTACCTGTACCGCCATAAGTCTCTGCCCGGGTATCAAATAAATAATAGTCCACGGCATTCTCATAATCTTCAATAAGGCTTTGCAAATCTTCTTCACCCGTAAGTCTGAAAGCCTTGATCGTTTTGATATACGACGATACGCGTTTACAAAAATCCGGTGTTTCATCTCCGTGAAGCTGCACGGCATTTAAGCTGTAGGCCTCTGCCGTTTGTAATACCACATCGTAATCTGCATTTACAAAAACCCCTGTTTTGCTGATTCCTGTAAGCTGCTTCAGTTCTACAGCGTCTACTTTGTCAGCCGCATACCTTGCAGATCTTTCATAAAAAATAAAGCCTGCGTAATCCACACCCAATCTTTCAAGCTGGCGTACCTGCTCTATTTGTGTCATGCCGCAAACTTTAATTTTGATCGAATGCTCTCGTTTCATGTTTTATCTTTTTTTATTGTTATGGCGTGTGTCTGAGTTTCTGTACAAATGCTTCAAAAGCTTCAGAGGTATCAGGTTGCCTCATAAAATATTCTCCTATTAAAAAACCTTTAAATCCGTGTTTTTTGAATAGTGAAATATCTTCTGTTTTATCAATACCGCTTTCAGCAATGGTGATTTTATCTGCAGGCAATTGTTCTGCCATGCGCAGGCTTCGTTCAATATCTACCCTAAAAGTTTTTAAATCGCGGTTGTTGATGCCCACCATTGTTACTTCATCGCATACATGCCCCAGTTCTTCTTCTGCATGAAGTTCGAGAATGCTTTCCAAACCCAATGATGACGCGGCTTTCGCAAGATGGCGTACTTGCTTAGGTGATAAGCAGGCGGCTATGAGTAAGATTACATCAGCGCCCATACTCTTTGCTTCGATAACCTGGTATTCATCTATCATAAAATCTTTGCGCAGGATGGGAATTTTATTCGCGCGGGCTTGAAGCAAATCATCTTCAGAACCACCAAAAAAATGACTATCCGTTAAAACCGACAAACCTGCCGCGCCATATTTTGTGTATGCTGAGGTGATTTCATGAACATCGGCATGCTCTTTAATAAACCCTTTTGACGGCGATTTGCGTTTGAACTCTGCTATAATTCCGGTGCTTTGTGCTGCCAGTAAAGAAGCCGCCAGTGAGCGGGCAGCCAATGAAAAATGAACGGATTGCTCCAGCAATGAAGCAGGCCTGAGCACTTTATTTTGAGCCACTTCTGTTTTTTTATGCGCCACTATTTCATCAAGAATATTCATCATACTGTTATTGTAATTCAATCAATTTTTTCAGGCAGTTGTTTGCCTTACCAGATTTCAAACTATCTTCAGCAGCGGCAAAGGCAGCGTCATAATTTGCATAGCTGCCTGTTGTCAGCATTGCTATGGCTGCATTTGACATTACCACCGCTTCCTGCGCGGGCGTGCCCAAACCTGCGATGATGCTTTTAAAAATCCCGGCGGCCTCTTCAACGGTGGCGCCACCTGCAATCATATCAGGGCTTACTTCCATTTTGCCCATTTCCAAAGCCGAATAAATTTTTTCTCCTTCCTGCGTAATGATCTTGGTATCGCCTGTTAAAGAAATTTCATCATAACCATCCAGCGAATGAATGATGGAATAACGCTCTGATTGTTGCTGCATTAAATAATTATAGAGGCGTGCCATTTCAAGGCTATACACTCCAATAATACTGAACGATGGGAATGCAGGATTCACCAGCGGCCCCAGCATGTTAAAGAATGTTCTGATGCCCAGGTTGCGCCTGATAGGGCCCACGTTTTTAAGCGCGGGATGAAACAATGGCGCGTGCATGAAGCAGATATTGGCTTCTTCCAGTTCTTTGCGCAACAGGTCGTTATGATTTTTAAAGCGATAGCCCATTTGTTCCACCACGTTTGATGAGCCACTGACAGTAGAGGCACCATAATTGCCGTGCTTGGTAACCTTATGCCCTGCCCCGGCCACAATAAAGCATGCCAACGTGGAAATATTAAACGTATTCTTTCCATCACCCCCTGTGCCAACAATATCAATAGTAGTCAGCCCGTCAAAGTTGATGGGCAGGCACAGTTCCAGCAGCGCATCCTGAAAGCCCTGCAGTTCCTGCAATGTAATGCTGCGCATGAGGTACACCGTCATGAACGCAGTGATCTCGTGCTCATTGTACACTCCTTTGCCAATATTGACTAACGCTTCTTTTGCAGTTTCGCGGTCAAGCGTTTTATATTCAAATAAAAAGTTCAGAATTTTTTTCATGGAAATAGTACCTCTGAGGGTTTTTAGTGCATTAAAATGTTATTGATTCAGCCAGTTCTTGATGATCATTTCTCCCAGCGGTGTTAGCACACTTTCGGGATGAAACTGCACGCCACGCACATCAAATGTTTTATGCTGCATGGCCATAATTATGCCGTTGTCATCTTCAGCGGTAATTACAAGGTCTTTGGGAAAATTTTCCCTGGCTACTACCCACGAGTGATACCGGCCTACTTCCAAATCGCCTTGTATATTTTTAAAAAGATGGTCGTCCTTGGCCACAATTTTACAATTGGTGGCTACGCCGTGATAAACATTTTTTAAATTTATAAGAGTGCCTCCAAAAGCCTCACCGATGGCCTGGTGTCCCAAACACACACCCAGTATAGATTTGCTGGCAGCATACTCTTTGATAAGCGGCAATAACAAACCAGCTTCAACGGGTATGCCCGGGCCGGGCGACAGAATGATCTTATCGTATTGTTTTACATCTTCCAGAGCTATCTGGTCGTTGCGAAACACGTCAACCTTTTGGTGCAGAATGTTTTCAACCAGATGCACCAGGTTGTATGTGAACGAATCGTAATTGTCAAAAACAAGAAGTTTCATAATTATTAGTTAGTCAGTTTAAGTTGAAATGTTGACATGGAGATGATTACAGCACTGCTGTTGAATTGTGCGACGCAAGTAAAGACGCCATATATTCTTTAGCTGATAACACATCATTACTGAATATTTTGTGCAGCCACGATGGCTTTTTTTAATGCGCCTAATTTATTGTTCACTTCCTGTAACTCGCTCTCTGGCTGGCTGGCTGCCACCACACCGGCGCCGGCCTGTGAAATGAGCGTGTTGTTACGGCTTAAAAAACTGCGGATGATGATGGCCTGGTTGCAGCTTCCGTCAAAGCCCATAAAGCCTACCGCCCCTCCGTAGTAGCTGCGTGCCGTGGGTTCAAGCGCGCTGATGATCTCCATCGCCCTGATTTTTGGCGCGCCGCTTAAAGTGCCTGCCGGAAAGGTTTTGCCAAACAGTTCAAACGGGTTGGTGCCGGGCTCTACATCGCCGGTAACCTCGCTTACCAGATGAATGACGTGTGAGTAAAAATGTGTTTCCCGAAAATGGCTCACTTTCACGTTGGTGCAGCCGCGGCTGAGGTCGTTCCTGGCCAGATCGACCAGCATCACGTGTTCTGCATTTTCTTTAGGATCCTCTTGCAGGCGAATAGTTTCCCGGGCATCTACCTTCTCATCGCCCGTGCGCTTTACCGTTCCGGCAATAGGATGCACAATGGCTTTCCCTTTATGAATAATCAACTGAGATTCGGGCGAAGAACCCATTAGCTTATAATCGCCATAATCAAAATAAAAAAGATACGGCGAAGGATTGATGTTGCGCAGCGCGCGATACACGTTCAGTTCGTCGCCTGTAAATTTTTGTGTGAACTGGCGGCTCAGTACAATCTGGAATACATCTCCGCGGTGGCAATGCACAACGCCCTGCGCCACCATTTGCCGGTAGTCTTCATCGGTTATGTTTGAGCTTTCACTGCCAATAGCTTTAAAAGGATATACAGGCACATCTTTGCCGCGGATGAGCGATACCAGCACATCTGCTTCGGAACGCGTTCCTTCAATATGATTTTCGCAGATGAACAACTCATCTTTGAAGTGATTAATGCAGATCACATACTGGTACAATCGGTAGCGCATTAGCGGTATATCGTTAGCCGTATTTTTAAAATGTGCAGCTGGTATGGTTTCAAAAAACCGGATCGCATCGTACGTGGTATAGCCAAATAACCCCTGGGCATAACTGGCTTCTTTCTCTGTGTTCGGCGCCACTTCAAACTGCTGCATAAAGTTATGCAGCACATCTGCCACTTTTTGATTTTTGTTAAGCTCAATCTGTTTTGCGGTTTGTCCGGGCAGCTTCAGGTCAATGGTATCGCCGGCAGTAATTTCAACACCGCCAATGGCATTCACACCTATGAAACTCCAGCTATTATCTGCAGCATGATTGTCGGTGCTTTCCAGCAAAATGGTATCTCTGAACCTGTCGCGCAGCCGCAGGTAAATGCCTACAGGCGTGTACACATCTGCCAGCATAGCCTTAACGGTTGTAACAATTTTTACTTTTTGCATGTTTGTATTTTAAGAAAAAACCCCGGTATTTACCGGGGTTCTGGAATATATTTCTCAACTTAATGATAATAGCATCACCTACCCCTGAAGAGTTATGTACCACCACCAAAAGTTATTGCAATTCAGTTTCATTTCAGCAAATATAGAGTTGAAACGAATGTGAAGCAAAAATTTTTGAAAATACCAGCGGGACAATCGGTATTAAAAGTTATATTTTTGTGCAAAATGCTCAGATGAAGAAATACAGACTTGCCCTACTGCCCTTTCTGCTGCTTATAACTTTATCTGCACGCTCCCAAGGCAATTATGAAAGAGGCTTCAGAACCGGTTATATTAATGGTTTTTGCTTTAATGTTGCAGACCCTTGTAAGGTTGATATTCCAAAGATCAAAACAAGATCGGGCAGTTATCGCAACGGCTATACTTATGGTTTTGAAACTGCCGTAAAAAACAGGGCTGATATTACAGAGAAGGAATATCTGAGAGATTACTATGATATTTATAACGCCCTGAAAAATATAAATTACACAATAGCTGAAATGGCTTTTACAAAGGAATTCGATAAAGTAAAACAACTGTACCTTGTGGGTGATTATGAACGCTGCCTTTTTTTGTGCGACCAGATTGAACGCCTGGTGAGCAACGATTACAGAACCAGCATGTTTAAAGGACTATCGTTGATTGAACTGGAAGATTTAAAACAAGGAAAAAAATTGCTGAGGATGGCATCTGACTTAGCGCCACAAGCAGCGCGTGATGTTATAGATAAAACGCTGGAAGAAATATCAACAGACACTTATAAAGCAAATAAAATCACTGGTGAAAGCGTCGCTGCTGCAACGGCTCCTCAACCCGCGCCAAAACCGATGGCCATAAGCGCGGCGGCAGAAGAAACCGAAAGCCATAATCAGGCCATTAAAAAAAGCAAAAAACCTGCAGCCAATTCATTTTTTATAAATGGTAAACAAAAATATAACAAAGGCGATTACCCGGGCGCTGTTGCTGATCTGAGCAAAGCCATTGAAGAAAAAGCATCCGCAGAAGCGTATTACCTGAGAGCGCTTGCAAAAGAGAAACTGGACGATAGTTACGGTGCCGCCAATGATTATGCGTACCTGGTACAGGCACCGGTTTTAGATGAGTCCATCAACTACGGCGAAGTGCTGCTTCGATACGGCAACATTCTGCTTCAGCAGAAAAAATATTCGCAGGTAATAATACAAATGGATGCCCTTATCAAATATAACGACAAGGACACACAGCCGCAAGCTTATTTCAACAGAGGTTCTGCAAAAATATTTACCGGCGATAAAGAGGGCGGATGCCTGGATCTATCAAAAGCTGGCGAGCTGGGCTACAAAGCAGCCTATGATGCCATTAGGGAAAACTGCAAATAATCTGATGCCTTTTTATTCAACTTTATAAATAGTTGTGGAGGTAAACACTTTTCCGGAGTCCAGAACTGTTGAAGGAAAACCTGGCTGGTTGGGCGAATCCGGGAAATGCTGTGTTTCCAAAGCCAGTGCTGTGCGAAAATGGTTTTTAGTTCTGTTTTTCCATGTGTTTTTGCCCGTCATAAAATTACCGCCGTAAAATTGGATGCCCGGCTCGGTAGTGTACACTTTTAAAACAATACCCGATTTGTCCCCTACGGCAATGGCTGCCAGTTGGGGCTTTTTAGTCAGCCCTTTGTCCAATACAAAATTATGGTCGTATCCATTGGCAAATATTAGTTGCTCATTGCCAGATTGCAGGCTGTCTTTTATGGTGCGCATTTTTAAGAAATCAAATGGCGTATTTTTCACGGGCGCTATACCGGTAGGAATGAGATTTTTATTGACAGGTGTGTACTTTGAAGCAAATATTTGCAGGCGGTGATCATCAATAAGGCCGTTTCCTTCTCCATTCAAATTCCAGTAATTATGGTTGGTAAGATTGATAGGTGTCCGCTGATCTGTTGTGGCTTCATAAGTGATCACCAATTCATTTTTATCAGTTAGCCGGTAAATCACTTTTACATTCATGTTGCCAGGAAAACCTTCTTCTCCATGTTTGGAAAAATAATTAAGCTGAAGCGCAGATGCATCCAGTTGTTTGGCATCCCATACCTGCGCGTAAAAACCCATTGGCCCACCGTGCAGGGTATTTTCACCATTATTAACCGGCAATTGGTATTCTTTGCCATCTAAAGTAAACCGGCCCTTTGCAATGCGGTTGGCAAAGCGCCCTACAATAGCGCCTGCAGATTTATCAGCAAAATAAGGCTTCACACGATCATATCCGGGAACAATATCTACCCACTTGCCCTTCTTGTCTTTCACAATAAAGCCCGCCATTTTTCCACCCAAGTTGGTAATGGCAGCTTTATAACCGTTTTTATTTTCGATATAAAACAGGGATATTTTTTTCCCATTTACCATGGTATCAAAGTTTTTGGCATCTGGCAATTTCGGAACCTGTGCTGAAACGCTTTGACCAAGTAAAGTTGCTAAAACAAGTATAACTAATTTCATATTGCTATTATTCTTTAATTTCCCAGTTCTTTGGTGCTTTAAAAGTTTTGCGTCCCTGTCCAAAAGGAGGAACAGTAAAGGATGATTTTATGCCATCGTATTTGTCAACTTCCTCCATCAATGTCTTATAAACGCCCTGGTTGAATCCTTTTACATTTTTAGACTCAGCAGGATCCGATATAATATTAAACAACATATCTTCTTCCAATTCCATCTTTGGATTCCCTGTTTTTGCTTTTACGAGTTTCCAGTCATTTCGTATAATACTTCCGTAGCCTAAATATATTGATCTATCGATACTTTTTTGGGAATTTTTTAAAACAGAAAAAATGCTGATCCCATCATATTTTTTAGCAGGCTGCGATTGAATACCTGTTATTTCATGTAAAGTAGGAGCAACATCAATATAACCTGTCAACTGATCAATCGTTCTTCCGCCTTCAAAACCTTTAGGCCATTTTATAACTGCCGGCGCCCTTACGCCCCCATCCCACTCCTGAAATTTTTGCCCTCGCAGCGCTCCGCTGCTGCCACCCTGTTCTGTTTCTGCGCCGTTATCGCTGTGAAAAAGAACCAGCGTGTTTTCTTCCAGGCCTTCAGACTTCAACGTTTCTAAAATCTTTCCAATGCCCTCATCCATTGCAGTCACCATTGCGGCATAGGTCTGGCGTTTGGTATTTCCCCTGCCTTTCAGTGCTTCTTCATTACCCGCTCCGCCATTGCCAAACTTAGGTTTTGAAGGATCATAGCCATATTGTTTTAAATCTTTTTCTTTAGCCTGTAAAGGCGCATGCGGCGCATTGTAGGCAATGTATAAAAAGAAAGGGCCATCTTTTTTATATGCTTTAATGCATTTCATCGTTTCATTCGTAATCAGGTCTGTTGCGTAGCCTTTGTCGAAAGAAGCTTTCCAGTCATTATGCCAGTCGCGTTCCCCTTCTCTTTCCTGTGTAAAAAAATCTATAGCGCCGTTGTAATGTCCATAGAAGTGTGTAAAGCCCCGGTTTAGCGGCAGATAGGCTTTTTTTGCATGCCCCAAATGCCACTTGCCAATGGCTGCCCTGTTCTTATACCCTGCTTTTGCCAATAACTGCGGAAGGAATTCCTCAGTGGTATCTACGCCAAAATTGAGCCAGGGCGCAATCACATTCTGGCGCAGGCCAAACCTGTTGGGATAGCGTCCTGTCATGAGCCCGGCACGCGTGGGCGAACAAATTGGCGTGACATAATACCGGTTGAGTACAACGCCTTCCTGAGAAAGCTGATCGAGATTGGGCGTTTTTATTTCGCTGCCATTAAAACCCACGTCGCCCCAGCCAAGGTCATCAGCCACTATAATAATAATGTTAGGTTTTGCCGGGGTTTGCGCATGAACGCAGGCGGCTGCAAGAATTGCTGTAAGAAAGAAGAATATTTTATACATCGGTTTCTTTTAATTTCATATCTAAAGCTTCATCCTGTTTAACAGAATTATGTTTATCCACAAATTCGGACGGTGTTAATTTAAACTGCTGAATAAAACACCTGGAGAAATAAGAAGGAGAATTAAACCCTGTTTTATATCCTACCTCAGAAATATTATACTCACCTGAAATGAGCAATTTTGCTGCATTTTTTAGCCGGATGAGTCGGATGAATTCGTTCGGCACATAACCGGATATCCCTTTCAGTTTTTTGTGCAGGGTGGAGCGGCTCATGGACAATTCTTTGCTTAATTCTTCAACTGATAACTGGTAGTCATCAATTCTGTCTTCAATAATTTTTGTGATCCGCTCAATAAAATTTTTATCATGCGTATTAGTACTAAGAACATTTGCATCAGCAAATGGTTGTCCGCCAAATTTTTCTTTCAGTTTTGCCCTTGAATCAAGCAGGTTTATAATGGTAGCGGTAAGTTGCTTCCACTTAAACGGTTTCATAATGTAAGCATCTGCCCCACTTTCTATGCCCTGTATTTCTGTATCGCTATTGCTTTTTGCCGTTAGAAGAATGATGGGTATGTGGCTTGATTTAATGTTTGTTTTAACATGCCTGCATAAAGTGATGCCGTCCATTTCAGGCATCATCACATCAGAAATAATAATGTCTGCATTGCTGGTTTCCAAAAGTTGCAATGCTTCCTCGCCGTTAATGGCACAAATGGTATGATAACCTTCTGCCTTCAGGCTGGAAGAAAGATAGTCCAGCATATTCAAATTGTCTTCCACCAGCAATACATCAGCCTTTGCAACCGGTTCTTCTTTTGGAGATGCTTTGTGTTGCTGGGAGAGGAAATTTTCCTGATAGGGCATCGTAAAAGTAAACGTGGTTTGCTCGTCCTGTATGCTTTCAGCAGTCAACTCGCCTTCGTGCTTTTTTGCAAGCGCTTTTGCAAGCGACAAACCGATGCCCGTGCCGCCTACATTTTTTGCTTTATGTTTCTGAGAATTGACCTTGAAAAAAGGTTTAAATACATCATCAAGTTGTTCATCAGGAATACCGATGCCGTCATCCACAACACTTATGGAAACAAGTTTTTTGCCCTCGGCAGTTGATTTTTTAACCTTTAACCGTACAGTAGTTTTTGCAAACTTAAAAGCGTTGATGATAAGGTTGTTCAGTATTTTTTGCAATGCTTCGGGGTCGGCTTCTATATCAAGCTGGTCAAAGTCTGTAGCGAGTGCAAACCGGATATTTTTTTGATTGGCAATGGGTGTAAACCGGGAATATACTGACTGAATAAATGAAATCAGTTCGATTTTTTCTTTTCGGATGTTATAGATATCGCTTTCTATTCTTCTGAAATCAAGCAACTGGTTGATGAGCATTTGAAGGCGATTAGTATTGTCTTCCATCACGTTCAACTGCTTAACCGTTTCATCTTCTTTTTCAGTAGTCAGTAATTTTTCCAGCGGCGCCATAATAAGCGATAAAGGTGTGCGAAGTTCATGCGCCATAGTGGTAAAGAATTCCATTTTCTGCTGGTATAATTCGTGTTCCTTTTGCGTTTCCAGCCTTTCCAGTTTTATCTGATTTTTGCGCCGCAGCCTTTCACGCATCATATTTCTAAAAATGTATATCCCTGCTGCAATTGCAACAAGATATATGATATAGGCCAATGTAGTTCTGTAAAATGGTGGGCGCACGGTAATACGAACGCTGGCGTGTTTATCTATCCAGTTGCCAAATGAATCGGTTGACTTTACTTTGAAAACGTAATCGCCAGCAGGTAAATTGGTATAGGTGGCGTTGCGCTGATTATTAACATCGTTCCAGTCTTCTTCAAAGCCTTCCATCATATACGCGTAGCGTATTTTTGAAGGGTTATGATAATTGAGTGTGGCATACTCAAAAGTGATCACGTCCTGAGTATGTTTTAACGTGATGTGATTGGTAAAACCAATCAGTTGATCAAGCGGAGAATCTTTATCTGTGATGCCAATATCTTTATTAAATAATTTCAGGTTGGTAATCGCTATGGTGGAGTTGGATGCCTTCGTGTTGATCTGTTGCGGAAAGAAAACATTAAACCCATTGATACCTCCAAAGAACATTTTGCCGTCAGCAGCTTTATAGTAGGCGTTGTAATTAAAAACCCTTCCCTGCAAATTATCATAGCTGTTGTAAGACCAAACTTTTTTATCTAAAGGAGAAAATTTTACAATGCCATCATTTGTAGAAAGCCAGAGGTCTCCTGCATCATCTGACAATATTCCGTAAACAATGGAAGGAATACCATCTTGCATACCAAATGTGGTAAATCTTTGATGCCTGATGTTGAAGCTGCAAAGACCGCCGCCATCTGTGCCCAACCACAGGTTACCCCTTCTGTCATCCAATAATGAAATCATCTTATTAAAAGAATTACCGTTTTCTCCGTTTAAAGCATATGTTACCCATTTGCCTGTAATGCGGTTAAACCCAACCAATCCTTTTTCATATGTTGCAATCCAAAAATTATTATCATTGTCTTCATACAATTCATATATGCAACTATTCTCAAGCTCCTGGTCCTTAACACGTGTAAAATTGTTGCTGGCTTCATTATAAATATTTAATCCTTTTACAGTACCTACCCAAATCACACCTTTCTTATCTTCATAAATGGCGTACACACTGTTATTGCTGAGAGAATTGGGATCGGCAGGATTATGCATATATGTTTTTACTGATCCGTCTGCCGGGTCATAAATATTCAACCCACCGGTAAAAGTGCCAATCCACAGCCTGCCTTTTTTGTCTTTGTATAAAGCATGAATATTATAGTGTGAAAGTTTTTGCTGATCTGGCCTGAAAGGATAACGGGAAAAAGTTTTTTTATTGGCATCAAAATAATTGAGACCACCATTTTCAGTGCCTACCCAAAAATACCCCGGTTTATCTTCTAAAAAACAACTTACAGCATTGCCAGATAAAGAGTTCTGCTCGCCGGTAGAATAAAACAATTCAAAATTAGAAGCCCGGGAATTGAAGTAATTGACGCCGCCAAAATAAGTGCCTACCCAAATGCCCCCATCACGGTCGCCATAAATTGTGTACACCGAATTATCGCTGATGCTGTATGGATCGTAAAATTTCTTACTGTAGTAAGTAAATGTGTTGGTAGAAATATTCAGAATGTTCAATCCATGTTCGGTGCCAATAAAAACTTCATTTTTGTTGGGCTGGTACACAGCCCTTACAATATTATCGTTAATGGAGTTGGTGCCCTGTCTGTATACTTTAAAGCGATTCTCATTTTTAATCCACACGCTCAAACCGTCAGATAAAGTTCCCACCCATATATTGCCGCTAAGGTCTTTGTATAACGTGAGTATATAATTACCTGAAATGTCTGAAGGGCTGATTCCTTTTTTTAAGCGCGAAAAAGATCCCGAGCGGGGATCATAAATATCAATTCCTTCTCCAAAGGTTCCCATCCAAATTCTGCCCTCGTCATCTTCTGCCAGCCGCCTTACCTGGTTGGAAGAAAGGCCCTGAGAATTGTTTGTAGCCGTAAAGTTTTTAACTGAATTGTTGTTGAAAAAATAAACGCCGTTACGGCTGGTAGCCACCCACTTGTTCTTGTTGTTATCTACAAGAATACTGAAAACAATATCTTTTGATACCCCGCTCACAGGCGTAAACTGCTCAGTGGTCATGTCAAGGCTGAAAAGCCCGTTTTCAGTTCCTATCCAATAAATATTTTCATCAACCCTGCTAATGGAATGAATAAACGATAAACCCTGTCCGCTTATCTGATAATTTTTAAAATGAATACCATCGAACTTTGTTAAGCCATTTTTAGTTCCCAACCATATAAAACCCTGGTCATCCTGAATGATATTCCAAACCGTGTTTGAAGGTAAACCATTGTTGACAGTATAATTTCTAAACTGAACGCGCTGCGCAATGCCAATATTGCTGAAAAACCACACCGCCAATACAATGATAAACGTTATAATATGCTTAAACAAGTATGATACCCCTTTTATTTTACATTTTCTATTCCTGCAAATGTAACCTAATTAGCCCGCCTCTTCGCAGGCCGTGGCTTTGAAGCGCCCGCAACGTCAGGTTCTTCCGCGTTTACTTCTTTTTTCCATTCATCAAGCATGGCCTTTAGTTCTTTTACCTTGCCCGGTTCCGAAGCTGCTATGTTGCTTTTTTCTGAAGGATCATTTTTCAGGTTATATAACTCAATTCTTTGATCTGCATAAAAATAGAGCAACTTGTAATCTCCCTGGCGCACAGCGCTGCACATACGATTCACCCATTTGCCCGTTTCAGAAACATAATGCCAGTAAAAAGGTCTTGGTTGCATGGCCTGGCCTTTAAATAATGGGAGGAAGCTTTTGCCATCTACAATTTTATCAGCGTTTGCCGTTGCTCCCGCCATATCCAGAAAGGATGGGTAAAAATCAGTACCATATACAGGTGTGCTGATAACCGTTTTTGGCTTGATGCCGGCAGGCCAGCGTGCAATAAGGTTTTCGCGTATGCCGCCTTCATACAACCATGATTTGCCCGCCCTTAAATTGCCGTTATTGCCGAGGTTGCCTACGCCACCGTTATCCGAAAAGAAAACAACCAGTGTATTTTTATCAAGCCCCTGTTCTTTCAATGTTTTCATAACAGCGCCCACGCCCGCGTCAATCCGTTCGATCATGGCTGCCAGGTACGGGTTGTCTAAATGCCCACCTTCGTGGCGGTCATTTTTTTCAAACAATTCATCTGCTTTGCCTGTGCCGTACTTTTTGTCAAATTTGGTTTTGTATTTATTTACAATATCCTGCGGAGCATCCAGACGCGTGTGCACACTGTAGAATGAGAGATACAAAAAGAAGGGTTTATTCTTATTACGGTTAATAAATTTTGATGCCTCCAGGCATTGACGGTCGGTTAAATATTCGCCATCCACACCCTGTGTATTCAGCGTTTCAGTTTTATCGTAAGGATAAAAGTAATCACCATCGGCAATATATTTTGTTTCAGATCCGATCACTTCGTCAAACCCATGTTGTTTCGGGTTTCCTTTAGGATCATTAAACCGTGTATCCAGGTGCCATTTCCCAATCAAACCTGTATGATAACCGGCGTTAGACAGCGCCTCATTGAGGGTTACATATTTTGCCGGGTCAAGATACCGTTCGGCATTATCAGGCAAAAAATCGGTGATGCGTATGCGTGCGGGGTACTGGCCTGTCATAAATGCAGCTCGTGACGGCGAACAAATGGGCGCTGCCGTATAAGCTTGGGTAAACCGGGCTCCTTCTCCTGCAAGTCTGTCCAGGTGCGGCGTTTCGTTAAATGTGTTGCCATAGCTGCCCAGTTCTGCGGAGCCAAGGTCATCGGCCATTATAAAAATAATATTAGGCTTTGATGCCGGCGTTTGTTGCGTGGTAGAAGTATTGGAGCAACCAAACAAAGACAAAAAAAATGTAGCTATAAAAAATTTCTTCATAATCATCTCGCTTATTATCATGTTGACATTAAAAACACTTATTATTTATTTTCTTGAATCCTGCCTTAGAGGCACATCTGCAGCGGCACCGGGATCTCCCTGTTGCTTCATCCACGCGTATAATTTTGTTTTGTATTCTTCTGCTATTTTTGAATACTTAGGGTCGTTTGCAAGATTGTTCAACTCATACGGGTCTGCTTTCAGATCGTAAAATTCAACCGCCGGACGTGTAGATATACGATCCAGCAAAAATTTATCACGCGGAGAATTTTCTGCTTTTACAAACCATGAATCCCAATATTTCACATTTTTACGATTGGTGAGATAGCGGATGGCATATTTGTTTTCGGGCAACAGGTTCAATAATAGCTTATACTGGTTGCCGCGAATGGCCCTGATGGGATAAGCAGGACCTTCGGGAATATTGTTATGAATGCCATAAGCAAAATCGCGTGCTTTCTGACTGCGGCTGGTAACCACATTCAGAAAACTCATTCCGTCAAGCCCTTTAATGGCGCGGCCTCCAGCCACTTCAACGAGTGTTGGTAAAATATCTTCATACTGAACGATTGCATCCGTTTGTGTATTGGCCTTTACCATGCCAGGCCACCTGATGATCATAGAACTGTGTTGGCCTTCATCCCAAAGTGTCCATTTGGCGCCGGGAAACTGTGCCCCCTGTTCTCCCAAAAAAATAAAGATCGTATTGTCTTCCTGCCCTGTTTCTTTAATTAGTTGCATCAGTTCGCCCACCTGATTGTCAAGCCTTCGTACTTCAGCCAGATATTTTGTAAACTGCTCACGGGTTTGCCTTGTATCTACCCAATGCGGAGGCAGTATTAATTTATCCGCATCAAACTCAGAAGGGTCACCAACCGTCCATGGTGCATGAGGGTTGTTGCTCATAATAAATAAGCAATAAGGTTTGTCTCGGTTGGTTATAAATTTCTTTACATCGTTTAACTGGTAAACATCTGTGGGCGAAACACAATTTGGCTCAAAGCCCTCTACCCTTATAAATGGAAATACTGAAACAGGTTTTGTTACATGATCTTTGCCTGTAAGTGCTACTTCATAACCCAGATCGCCCAGGTAGTGCACAATGCTTTTCATGTTATCGTTATATACAGGTTTATGATTTTGATAGGAACCATGCCGCATGGGATACAGGCCGGTAAAAAGTGAAGTCCGCAGGGGCACACACATGGCTTCTGAGGCAACCATGTTGTTGAATTTTAATCCCTGCTCAGCAAGCCTGTCTATATGAACTGTTTTTAAGTTTCGCCCGCCGTAAACACTTAGTTGTTTGGAATCGAGGTCATCCGCCATAATGATCACAACGTTGGGCCGCTCTTTCTTGCCAGATGAAGTGTTGTTAGGTGTGTGCTTTGATACACATCCTGCCAGTACCAAAGCAAAAAGCAAAACAAAAAATGATTGTAGAGATCTGTTCATGTTCATTTATTTTAAAATTCCCGGGACGAGCTTGCCATCGGGTGCAGTAAAATTCAAATTTAACAAGCGGCTCACCAGCGGAGAGATGTCGGGTAATGATATTTCCTTTATATAGCTGTTAGATATTATATCAGGGCCGAAAGCGATGAAGCCCGTTTCCATTCCAGGCAGGCGTGGGTGCTGGCCGTGGGATCCAGTTGTTTTTTTCTTTACTACAAATTGCTGACCCTGCATGTTGTTGGCGCCCGCAGTACCATCTTCCAAAGCCAAAGCCATCACCACTTCCGGGTTGGCGCCGAGTTGATCGAGTTCATCTCTTTCAATAATACGAAACGTTTTTCTTTGTTCGGCAGGTACTGCATTTAGCAGGTTGCGTATTTTGTCAAGCGTTGCTATATCATTTTTATTTTTCATGTATAAAAATGCTGAACCGCCTGACGCCAGGAATTTAGCAGTCCAGTTATCCTTTGAAATAAGTCCTTCCCTTGCCAGAATAACGTTTGGTGAAAAGGTTTTTGAAACATCTACAAAACCATGGTCACCTGTTATAATGATATTGGTTGAATGATAAATACCAGCTTCTTTTAAAGTGGTTATCAAAACGTTTAACATGCTGTCAATAACTGTAAGTGCCCGCTGTACTTCAGGGCCATTTTTTCCACCGCCATGCTGAATATGATCCAAATTGATGAAATGCACAGCCATCAAATTAGGCTTGTATTTTTTAATGATATGTGCTGCCGTACGCCCGATGGTGATATCCACCTGGTCATACCTGAAATCTTCTTGAGATAATCCGCCGAGTGCTGTTATCATTTCCGGAACCATTTTCTGTGGTGTAATATGCGGTTTTGTAACAGTTAGCTGGTCAGTGGTTTCATCACCATCAGGACGTTTCACAGGAATATTATAATCAATAGGCGCACCAACTGTTACCGGCCACATCACAGAGCCCGATGTCATTCCTTTTGATTTTACAGCGTCCCACAGGGTGGGTACTTTAATAAGATTTTTCTCCCAATACCAGCGGCCGTCTGGCGCTTCAAATGGTGCGTTGTAGTAAATGCCATGCCTGGCTGGTAGTGTGCCTGTAATTATGGTGGTGTGTGAGGGATAGGTTACAGATGGAAATATGCCGTAATTTTTATTAGCATAAACGCCCTCTTTTTTTAATTGTTTTAAAGTGGGTGCTATCCACTGATCATTGTTATAAAAGTCCGGGCGCAGCCCATCAATACTTACTAGCAAGACGTGTTTTGAATTTTGCGAAAAGGCGTTTAGAGCTAAAATAGAGAGAAATACTAATATTATAAATCGGTTCATATTAAAAAATTATTCTGCAGGTAAAACTTTGTGAAAAACTCGCTAATTATTTTACAGGAATCAGTTCTACGTCGTCAATCCATAATTGATCGTCGGCTTTCATATTTCCAAAGTAAAGTGCAATGCGGTAGGTGCCATCAGAAGGTACGGGTTTAGATAATAGCTGATGCGCTTGTATTCTTTTACCAACGGATATTTGCGTGTCAATAATTTTTTGTGAAGGATCATCTGTTTTTTCTAACCTGATGATGAAATTGGCCTGCCCGGCTGATCTTAATTTCAGCCGCAGGTTGAAGCGTTCATTTACATTCAAATGCAAGGGCCAGAACATTGCTGCCCCATTGGGCCGGGCCCCTGGTTTGTTTATTTTAATGGATGCGGATTTTCCACCTGTTATCATACCTCGTTGATCTGTTGTGATTGCGGCTTCCACATCTTCTGCAATCCTGATGTTCCACCCGCCCAGATTGTCGTCAAATTTTCCATTTACATTACGACGGTAAGCCTGCATGCGCACGTTGTATTCCCTGGTATCCATCGGAAATACTTCTACACGTTTTGCCCATTGCAGCCACTCCCGGTACATTGATTGAACAATTTGCGGATATTTTGCAGCAAGGTCATTCATTTCTGAGGGGTCGGCATCCATATCAAAAAGTTGTAATGCTCTTTCATCAAACTTTTCACCTTCGGGAGTTTTGGCCACAAGTTTCCACTTTCCGTCTCTCATTGCAATATTGGCCTCGTGCTCCCAGTACATTTTTTCTTTCTGATTGTCTTTACCTGAAAAATGCGGAACGAGGCTTTTTCCTTCCAGCGGATGAATTTTATGGCCTGAAAAAACCGCCGGATACTTTGCTCCCGCTACATCTGCGCAGGTTGCCATAATATCAGTTAATTGCCCATACCCTTTTGCAAAAGAGTTATAAAGATTTTTATTGATGCCGTTTGGCCAGTGTACGATAAGCGGTGTAGCAATGCCGCCCTCGTGTGTAAAATGTTTGTACTCCCTGAAAGGTGTGCTGCTTAAGTTGGCCCATTGTATGCGGTAACTTTCATAGGTATCCGCAGTTCCATCCACAGCTTTGCTGTTGCCGCTGCTGATAAACTCTGCACACGCACCATTATCACTCAGAAAAAAGATGAGGGTATTTTCTAACTCACCATTTTTTTTCAATGCTTCCACTATCCTGCCAATACCTGCATCCATGATATCTATCTGTGCTGCATAAATGGCCATGCGCGAAGCCATTTCATTTTTTTGGTCATCACTCAAACTGTTCCATGCTTCTACTTCTTTATCCCGGGGAGAAAGGACACTATTTTGTGGAAGTAAAGCGATTTGCTTTTGTCTGGCAAATCTCTCAGCTCTTAATACGTCCCATCCCTGTAAATATAGTTGCCTGTATTTTTCAATATCTTTTTCAGGCGCATGCAGCGGCCAGTGCGGAGCATTATAAGCCACATACATAAACAAGGGCTTATCATTCTTATCAGCAAAATGCTCATTAATGAATTTCGCACTTGTATCACTGATGGCATCAGTTAAGTAATAATTATCATCAGTTGAAGCCTTGTATTTTTTGTTATCGCTATATACAAAAGGCGTGAAGTAATTTGCCGCACCGGGAATGATTCCAAAAAATCTGTCAAACCCTCTTTGCCTGGGCCAGTTATCTATTACTTCGCCGGCTATTTTCCTTTCGTTGGTCAGGTGCCATTTGCCGGTCATGTATGTATGATAACCTGCCGTTTTTAACACTTCGGCAATAGTTACCGATTGCCTGTTTAAATTGCCCTGATACGCAGGTGTACCCAAATCGGCAGCAGCCATCCAACCCATACCCGCCTGGTGGGGGTAAAGCCCGGTCATTAAAGAAGCGCGCGTGGGGCAACAGCGAGCCGCATTGTAAAACTGGCGATAGCGAATGCCTTCCTTGGAGAGTTTATCCAGGTTAGGCGTTTGCACTTCGCCGCCGTAGGAACCAATATCAGAGTAGCCCATATCATCAGCAAGAATAATTAGGATGTTGGGCTTTTTTTGGGCATTGGCTTTGAATACCACGGTTATAAAAAGCAATATGAATAAAAAGTATCTGCTCACTTGTTGATCTTTTAAACACACTGATAAGAATGATACAGTGTTCTGATATAGGATCTTCAGTATTAACTTTATTGAGATACAGTTTTTGTTGCGATCACCGCTTCATAATAGGATGAATTGGGCACCCAGTTTCCATTGCTAATCTCAATCGTTCCTGTTTTTTTAGTTAAGGAACTGATACTAATCAATCCTTTTTTCCCATTCGCGGTTTTAAACAAATAGATTTTATTATTTTCTATTCTAACTGTATCCTTTTGCGGATCTGCAAGAGATGTTATCAGCGATTCGTTGACACGGGTAATACCATCAAATTGAGCTTTAGTATAAGTGGTGGTTTCAAATTTTGCATTTTGTAACCCTGCAATGGTTAATAAATTATAAGTTCCTCTTACTGCAGGATTTACTAAATGTGGAAGCGTATCCTGCCCTACCTGAATGCCTCCCAGAGAGAGATCGATCTGATCTTTATATTGCTCGTGGCTGCGCATGTAAACGCGTCCAGAAAGCCAGGTAGCAAAATATGGCCCGTAGTAATTTTCTACTGTTTCAATTTTAACTGCATCTGAAAAAATAACTGATGGCGTGATTTTAACCACAAGGTTTTTTTCAAACACATTTCCTGTTGTATCAGTAACCACAACTTTAATGGCTCTGTTTTCTGTAAGGCCGGTAATGGTATGGTCCTGCTCAACACTTGTCTGAACGTTGGTAAAAGAAATGGCAGAGTTTTCAATCAATGCACCTCTTGCGCCTGTTCTTGCGTCGGCTTCGTAAATTTCAAACAATCTTAAAGCTGTTCCATTTGATCGTACATTAATTTTAGCCGTATAATCTACGGCTCCTTTTGGCATATTTACTATACCACTATCACCCACATTTAAAAAACTTATGATAACTGTTGGCGTATAAGCCACTTCATTTTTGCTTTTACTGCAAGATGCTAAAATAATTACTGTAAGAAAAAATGTCAGATACACACTTTTTTTCATATTACTGATTTTAAATTTTTAATACCCGGGGTTTTGATAAATATAAGGGCTGTTGTTTACCTCAGCCACTGGTAATGGTGACAGGTTCATACGTTCCGCATAGCTGCGCTGGTCTAATGCCCTGCGAACGTACTGGTTGTTAACCATCATAATTCCAATTGCAGGCCTGTTCATTACGGTGGTTGCAATTTTCCACCTGCGTATATCAAAAAAACGATGTTCTTCAAATGCCATTTCCACCCTTCTTTCTTTGCGAATTCTTTCGCGAAGTGTACTTTGAGTAAACTTCGATGCATCCAAAAGGTGTTCGTCAGCAAAGCCGGCACGTTTTCTTATTTTATTTAGCTGTTCAACAGCTTTAGAGCGAGCAGAGGCATTATCGGCAGATTCATTTATTGCTTCCGCAAAATTTAATAACACTTCTGCGTAACGCATCATTATAAAATTCATTGATGTACTGCCTCCTTTTCTATGGTCGATACGGTCATCCAAATATTTTACAAGAAAATATCCGCTACCCCAGTTATTAGGAGTTCTGATATCTACCGTTGCAGGCAGTGAATTTACCTGTGGCCATACTGATCCATGATGTAAAATGGATTGTTTAAGACGTGGATCGCGGTTTGCATATGGGTTTTGTTCATTATACCCTGATGCGGTATTAATGACAGGGCTATAATCATTATTATACCCGGTAATTGGCTCTTCGCCATTAATCATATCATAACTATCAACCAGCCATTGAGTGGGTACTGTTGTCAATTCTTTATTTACATTCCAGGGATTAAACGCAGGAAATAAATTGTATAAATCATTGGTAGGGGCTCTCAGGTAAACCAATATATTTTCCCGGTTAACACGCTCATTAAATAACCTGGAATAGCTTTTTTCTGGTTCTAAAGGATCATAGTAAAGTGAATGAAATCCACCTCCTTCGCAATAATCGATTGTTTCTTGCGCAGCCTCTGCTGCCTGAGCCCAGGTAACTCCTGACGCTTCAAAAAGCGGACTGGCTGCATATAACAGCGTTCGGGCTTTGTATGCCATTGCCGCCGACCTGGTGATCCTGCCATAGTCTGAACCTGTCCATGTATCAGGAAGCAGTCCTGGAGTTGACAGTGTATCAAATTCTTTAACAATAAAATCTACGGTGGTTTTCAGGTCTTCTCTTTTAGTAGTGCCAAAGCTAAAGGGTTCTAATGGTTCTGTGGTAATTACCAAAGGTCCGAACCAGCGAAATAATTCATGATAAAAATAAGCCCTTAAAAACCTGGCCTGGTATTTACTGCTTTCTCTTTCTTCTGCCTGTAGCGGAGAGCGGTCAATATTAGCAAGAAAAATATTGGCTGCCCTGATAGCATTATAACAATATCTCCACGGATGCGTATTTGCATTTTCTACAGGATTGGAGGTAGCGTTGATGCTACCGGTAATATATTTTTGAATGTTTGGAGATACCCCTGCATTGCGTGTGGTATTGCCAGCACCGTCATCGGTAGCATTATCCAGCATGGCAACAGTTACATTCATATTAAACAATCTGGAAAAACTACCGCTATTGGCCGCTGTTTCTTCACGCATATTGGAATAAAGATGAAACAAGGCCCTGCGGGTATAAGTAACATCCGAAAACACTACATCTTCAGTCAGTTCACCATCCAAATCAGTTGTATTCAGTCCGCTATCTTTGGAACATCCGTAACAAAGTATTAATATAACAAAAGCGTAAACTATTTTTTTCATATCAGGATTGTTAAAAATTTATATTTAGACCTACATTTATAATTCTTTGCTGCGGATAGAAATATCCATCATTTCTGTTGGGGTCTGATTCCGGATCAATTCTTTTTACTTTATCCCAGGTAAACAAGTTAAAGCAGTTGGCGTATAATCTAACTAAATTGATTGGAGTACCTTTTAACAACTTCTTTGTCATGGTATATCCAATTTGTATGTTCTTTAACCTCAAATATTCACCATCTTTCAGCCAGAAATCAGAGTCAAAATAGTTTTGCTCACCACCAATAGCCTTTTGTAAAAATCTTGGATAGGTAGCAGTAGCAGCAGTTTCAGGTGTCCAGCGGTTTATATGCTCAGCAAAATAGTTGCCCCAGCTGTTATCCCATGCAAGGTCTCCCCACATACGAACAGAGCTTAAAGAAGCACCCTGAATCAAAAAGCTAAAGTCTATGCTTTTATAATTTAAACCGGCAGATAAGGAGTAGGTAAGCTCAGGCACACCGGTCTTTCCAATGGGTATCTGATCATCCTGGTTAATGATACCATCGCCATTAATGTCTTTATATTTAATATCTCCGGGAGCCAGGTTTGATAAACCAAATTGCTGGGGTGATGCGGCAATTTCCTCATAAGACTCAAAGAAACCGTCAAATTTGTATCCAAAAAACTGGCCGATTGATTTACCAGTTCTTGTCATGTATTCGTAAGGCTGGTTGGATTCACTCATTTCAATAATGGTATTTTTTGCCTGGGACCATAAAACTTTTGCAAAGTAGGAAAAGTCATTTCCCACTTCATTTGTCCATCCAAGTTCTAACTCGTAACCTTTGTTATCCACTACACCAATATTGGCCGGCGCAAGGCCCGATACACCGGCTGCGAAAATAAAAAGTCCGGGTGTTGCCAGTATATCTTTTCTTCTTTCCTGAAAAACATCTGCTGAAAATGTAAGGCGTGAATTGAACCAGCGGGTATCTAATCCCAGGTTGTATTTGCTGGCTTTTTCCCATGAAATATTTTCATTAGCTAACCTTCCTTCCTTTAAACCCGAAGTGGCCGGGCCGGGGTTTTCTCCAAAAGAATAGGTGCCGGATGATATATAATTGGAGCGATAAAAATATGAAAAATCACCCATTTGGTCATTACCCACTTCGCCATAAGATGCTCTAAGCTTACCAAAGTTTAAAGCTTCCAGGTTTTCCATAAATTTTTCATTTGTAAACACCCAACCTACAGAAACAGAAGGAAAAAGCTGGTAGCGGTGCCCTTTAGCAAACCTGTTAGAACCATTATAGCCCGCGTTGGCTTCTAATAAATAAGTATTTCTGTAATCATAATTGATTCTGCCAATGGCTGCCTGATATACATGCGGAACATAAGAATACAACCCTCCGGGTGATGATACTGAATTTCGGTTTCCCACTACCACACTGGAAATATTATGCTTTGAAATGCTCGTTCTGTAACGCAAAGCCAATTCCGTATATTGACCATACGTGGCAGAAACACGTCCTGATCCCTGTGACGGTAGTACTCCATTAAGCCCTTGCAGATAGGATCCATCAACGTTATTATATGAGTACAAGAATGGCCGTGTTGTCATTCCCCTCCAGTTGTTCCAATCTGCATCATATGCATATTTACCATCTACAGACAAGCCTTTTAATATTTTACGCAGGTTATAGTTCATTGTAAAAGTATTCTGTAACTGGTTCGCGTAATCTGCCCTGAACCCGGTGTAACCCAATGATACCAGGGGATTTTGCCGCCACACGCCAACATTACCAGCAAAGCTTCCATTCGGGTTCATTAAAGGAAATATTTGTGGAGCGTTTCTGTAAAATGATCCGAAGAGCCTCATGGCTTCCGAATTATTATCCAATCCATCATAAAACCCAGGCCTGTTTTGCCTGCGGTTTATAAATGAAAGATTAATGCCGATTTTAAAATCACTTGTTAACTGAATGTCTAAATTAGAACGTGCTGTTAAACGGCGAAAGAAATAAGAAGCATCAAAATCGGGTTGTTGTAATGACGCGTCAACTTCCGGAGATAATTCAATCAGCCTGCTTAAAACAGGCGTTTTTCTTAATTGATTGATATCAGTTTCAAACATCCCATCCTGAGAAAAATAGCTGGCAGAAACAAAGTACTTAACTATATCCGTACCCCCGCTTATGTTTAAATTATACTTCTGCTGTGATCCCGGTTTGGTAAACGTTTCTACAAAGTTGTTATCAGGATGCGTGAAAGGATTTAGCTGCGTTCTGTATAAATAATTATCATATTCTGACACGGGAAAATTACTGGTGTTTGATAAAACTGATGGGTCCAATCCCACATTAATTGTTCCTTCCCTCTGAAACAATGAAGTTGTTTCCGCATTCAGGTATTTTGTTAACCTATTAAATTGAGTACGTCCATATTCAGAAGCCAGTGAAATTTTAACTTTGCCCTGTGCGCCTCTTTTTGTGGTAACCAGAACTACGCCATTGGCGCCACGTACTCCATAAACTGCAGTAGCTGAGGCATCTTTTAGGATTGAAACAGATTCAATATCGTCAATATTTATTTGGGTGAAGTCTCTTTCTACCCCATCCACCAATACAAGCGGAGATGTATTATTAAACGTAGCCTGTCCACGAATAAAAAGCTGAGAAGCATCGCCACCCGGGCGTCCGCTTGTTTGGCGTGTAACCAAACCTGATACCCGGCCTGTGAGTGCATTTGTTGGGCTGGACACCGGCGAACTACCTAATTGCTCAGCTTCTACGCTTGAAATGGCGCCGGTAACTGAAGCTCTTTTTTGGGTTCCATATCCAACAACAACCACTTCCTCCAGGCCAAGTTGCTGATTGACCAGTACAACATCCACGATTCCTGATGCTGGTATGGTTACTTCTTTCTTCTCATACCCAATAGCGGTAAATTCAAGAATGGGTGCAAAATTATCGTTCAATCGGATAGAAAATTCTCCGGCGTTATTGGTGAGTGCTCCATTTTGCGCTCCTTTTTGAAATACAGAAACAGCTCCGATCCCACTCCCGGATTCATCTTTTACTACTCCGTTAATTGTTCGTTGGGCTAAAGCAGTTAAACATCCTGCTGACAACAATATTATAATTACAATTTTCTTCATATCGTTCATTTTGGCATTACCATCCCGGGTTTTGAGATATTTGTGGAGAAGATCTTATTTCACTTAAAGGAATCGGATGTAAGTACATCTTAAATTCAAATTTTCTTAATGGATCTACAACGAAGTTGGAATACACGTCTGTACCACCCACTGTTTCTATTTTTACACCATGTACAGGTTTGTTCAATTGCTCGCCATCCATCCAGCGGCGAAGGTCAAAATATCTTTGCTCTTCAAAGGACAATTCTATTCTTCGCTCTTGTTTTATTTTATTACGCATTGTTACAACGTCCGTTGCATTTATAAGAAACTGGTCGTTGGCCCCAAATCCGGCACGTGTTCGTACTCTATTCACAGCGTCTTTAGCAGTTAATCCATAACCCTTTGGATCAATGTCTGGTCCGTAAGCTTCATTCATAGCTTCTGCATAAAGCAGCAGAATATCTGCCAGGCGTATGATAGGAAATATATGATTTACGGTACCCGGGTTTGCAGAAAAATTCAAATTAAGATTCAAAAACTTTTTTAAATAGTAACCCGTGTTGGTAGAGCGATCTACTATAGCATTTAACCCGTCAATAGTGCTTCCCTGCCCGGTTTTTGTAAATATGGTTACCGCGTTATTTCTGTATTTAGAGCCATTATATCCAATAGTAACTTCAAACCTGGGATCCCGGTTGGTGTACTGCGTTGCATTATTAACTTTTATATAATCTGCACCATTTGCAGTAGTAAAGGCATCCACCAAATCCTGCGTGGGTACTGTTCCGCCTCCCGAATTAATTGCAAGTGATGGTGGATAGTGGCGCCTTTCCAGGCTGTTGTTTTGCGCTTCCATCACATAAATGATAAAATCATTGTCGCTATTATTGGGTGTTTGTGTAAATGAATTGGCATAGTTAGCAAATAAAGTATACCTGGCAGATCCGTTTGCATTTTTTAGATTGATAACTTCTGCACAGGCTGCCGCGGCATCTTCCCATCTTTTTGTAATATCTGCTGCAGTTGGACTGCTGTAACCAATAACAGGATTATTATTAGTAGGCTGGTTAAAAAGCGGACTTGCCGCGTATACAAGCGTTTTTGCTTTTATGGCCAAAGCTGCCCCCTTGGTCATTCGGCCGCGGCCGCTATTATTACCCTGTGGAACGACATCAAGATACTTAGCAGCAGAGTCACAGAGTTGCATGATATTTTTTACACATTCATCAAATGTGTTCCGGGGCTTACTGGCTAACTCAGGATCTCCGTAAGCGTAATACCTGTCTACAATTGGGTAGCCGCCATAATGTTTAAGCAGATTGAATTCAAACAGCGCGCGCAGGGCGTACATTTCTCCTGAGTAAATATTTTTCAGATCTATTACCTGTTGAGGAGTTTGATTATTTAATACCAAATCAATTTCCTTTAAATTATGTTGTACAAAATGCGTTTGCCGGATACCCAGGTATGAAGAGTTCCAGGGATTGAGAACTGGTGTGTTAGAGTTATAAAAACCACGTGCCAATAAATGCACTGACGAGCTGTTAATCGTACTGATAGCGTCATCTGTTGCGGCATCTAGAAAAGCGCTGGAAACTCTGTTATAACCAGAAGGAATGTAGGAGTATGCCTGATTGATGGGCCGCTGAAAATTATTCTCCATCGAGAATACGTCTTTAGGCTGCACCCAGTCATAAGGGCTTTCATCCAGGTAATTACATGCGGTAAGTGAAAATGCCGCGTAAGACAATAGAAATATGTTTTTTATATACCTTATCATAATTTATGTATTAAAATCTGATTGAAAGGCCTGCGCTCAGGTTTCGGGTTAAGGGCATGCTTGAACTGTTACCACCGTCTTCAGGATCAAGCGGGCCTTTTTGTTTTGTCCACACATATAAGTTATACCCGCTTACAAAAACACGAAGATTGTCAATGAAAGAATTATTCAGCAATCGTGCAGGGAACTCGTAATATAAATCAACGGTTTTTAACCTGAGATAACTGGCATCCTGTATCCAAAAGGAAGATGTTTGTGAGTTGTTTACGTTAGACGATAACCTTGAAATTCTTGGTAATGAAGCTTCTGTATTTTCCGGTGTCCAATAATCTAATTGATGTTTGTATATATTTCCGTTAGATACAAACGGGTAAGCCACTCTTCCACTCAGATTGGTTGATACTTCTGATGCCCCTTGAAAAAGCACCGTAAATCCAACACCCTTATAATTTAACCCCAGATGAAAAGCATAAAACAGGTTCGGCACACTCCCATAACCTATAGGCACTCTGTCATTCACATCTATAATTCCATCGCCGTTGATGTCCTTATAGCGTATATCTCCTGGCTGTACAGATGAAAATGTTTGCCTTGGAGCAGCAGCAATTTCTTCGTAAGACTGAAACAACCCCATTGCCACATAACCTTTTGGTACACCCCTCGAATAACCGGCAGCTTGCATCCATGGGTATGGCTGAACATTTTCACCGGTTTTTATCACCTCGTTTAGTGAATAGGAATAAGTGCCTCCTAATCGGTATCCCAATTGTCCAATCTTATCAGTCCATGTTGCAGCCATATCTACACCCTCTGTTTTCATTTCACCAATATTTCCCTCTACAGGGGCCTGCAATCCAAATACAGAAGATACTGTATTGTCTGTCATATAAATATCCGTTCTATGATCCTGAAAATAATCAACCGTGTAGTGTAAGCGATTTTTAAACAGGCGTATATCCGTGCCGATGTTCAATTGGCGGGATTTTTCCCAGGTTAGGAAAGGGTTTGCAATAATATCTTCCACAAAGCCATGAACAGCATTATAAGCATTTCCAAATACATACACATTATTTATAGCATTCATACGCCCCATGTATGTAAACTCCGTAACACCTCTTTGATTACCCACCAGACCATAAGATGCTCTAAGCTTCCAGTAAGACAAAACATCTTCAGCGCCCCGCATAAAGTTTTCCCGTGATACAACCCAACCGGCAGAAACGGCAGGGAAAAAGCCGAAGCGCTTACCAGGTGCAAATTTGTATACGCCATGATAAGATCCTGTTAGATCAATAGAATATTTTTTTGCATAGGAATAATTCAGCCAGGTGCCAATAGTTTGAAATCTGTCAGGTACTGAAACCTGGTTATTATTTTCAAACTGATCATAAAAAGCAAGGGTTTCTATGCCATGTTTACCGATAACTTTATCATAAGACAACTGAAAATTTAAACCATTTCTTGAATAACCGTTGCGGGAGGAAATTAAATTAGCCATTTGTGGATCATCACCGGTTTTTCTTAATATGGTTGGGTCTGTTATATCATTCAACCGGTAATAAGAATAACCTTTTGTTCTGTTTGTTACCGCAGTGGTGTAGCCATCCATAGATAGTGTTCCCGACGCTTTCAATCCGGGGGTAATAAAAGATAAATCCTGTATCAGGCGGGTTCTGAAGGAACCATAGGTGCCATTGGCAATATCATGGCCGTTTCTGTTTAACATTGCCCACGGGTTTGATACAATTCCATCACCGGCAGGTAACTTGCCGTCAATAGACTTAATCCTGTTCCCGTCCACATCCAGATAGCTGGCATTGTCTTTATAAAACTCTGGAAATACATTAGCCGGTGTGGTTACCAGCGCCTGGTATAGGGCATAGGAGTCACCACCAGGCCTGTATTGCTGATCCATCCAGCCATAAAGTTCTACGTTGAGTTTTGTTGAAGGAGTTACTACAACATCTAAATTAGACCGTATGTTATACCTGTTTGTAGTATTGTTTTTTGACAAATCGTTTACTTCGTCAATATTGAACATGCCATTTTGCTTCAAATAACCGCCGTTTATAAAGAAACGTGCATTTTTATTTCCTCCATATATACTTAAGTTATGGCGCTGCACCCAACTTGATTTTTTAAAATATTTATTAAACCAATCTACGTCTGGATAAATTTCTTCATTCACCCCGTTTCTATTGCGGTATTTATCAAAGTATTGTTCCGTGTACAAATTTGCTTCGTTGCCACCGTCATTCTTTATAGCAGCATTATAATGCTTGGCATATTCTAATGCCCCCACAGGCTCCATAAGACCCAGCGGAGTTTGATTGATCATCTGCCCGGTATATTCAACTTTTGTTTTTCCCCGAACTCCTTTTTTGGTAGTAACTAATATAACGCCGTTGGCCGCACGGGTACCGTATAAAACTGCAGAAGCAGCATCTTTTAAAACAGTAATACTTTCCACTTCATATGGCGAAAGAATGCCAAAATCACGCTCCTGCCCGTCTACCAGCACCAATACGCCTTCTGAAAAAGTTCTCTGTCCTCTTATCCAAAAACTAGCGCCTTCATTTACAGTGCCCCCCGATGTCTGATAAGAAAAAAAACCAGGAACCAGGCCTGTAAGCAGGTTGGAAAGATCTGTAACGGGAATATTTTTCAGATCATCAATTTTAATGGTGTATGCAGCGCCATTAAAATCGTCACTGGCAATTGTCTTAAAATCCATATTGAGTGAATCTGTTCTCTGCGCAATTAGAAGTCCTGGAAGACAAATAATGATAATCGCTACTGCTACACCAATAGAAGATATTTTCATTCGTTAAGTTTTGATACTCATTTAAATTTGGAAAGCAATAATACATAAGCAATAAATGCTAATCGTTAAATTGCTATTATTTCAATTTCAGCAGGCACAATGTTAGAAAAATATGGCGCCTTAATGTTTAACTATTGTAGGAATTTCTGTAAAATTCGTTTTCTTTAAGATGTGTTAGGTAAATATTGCATATCTAAACGTATCAGAATGAGGAAGACAATAGTATTAAAGTAAAAATGTACAAGTTTCTGAAGTAAAACGGGTCTGTATCAGTAGTCGAATTAATTATATGTTACAACCTTGCTCCTTTTGTAACCGATTCGGTGAGCTACTGCCGAAACTACTGCATCGGCTTTCAGGGGAAAAGGACCGGTGTACACTTTCCAACTTTCGTTATCGCGCATTTTGTAGCCTATGGAAGCACCCGGAGTGAGACAACTGATGGTTGCAACATTATTTCTCACTAAGATTACTGGCAGTTCAGTAACAGGCATCTCTTTTTTACCACTCCACCATTTATCCACCATTTCCATTTCTGGCACTTGTTCGTAAGGATCATTGATGGCTTGCCAGTCGGCCAGCGCTTTTTGCAATTCTACTAGTTTTGATTGATATTTAGAATCTTTGGCTAAATCATTCAGTTCATGTGGGTCGTTCTGCAAATCATATAATTCATACACCGGTTTTGAGGCAAACCATCTCAACACCGTTTCATTCAATTTTCCTTCTTTTCGCAGGTTAAGTATTTCCTCCATCATAGGTTGCTGGTTTCGGCGATAATAATTATCGTAATATCTTGGAAGATCAGGATAATAATTTTTTATCAGTTGATATTTTCCGTCGTGAACACTTCTTGCCATCTCATAATTAGCATCCATCCGGTTTCTTGCGGCAAAAATGTATGTATGCCCCTGCGCCGTGGCCGCATTTCCTAAAAAAGCTTTTCCCTTAAAATGTTGCGGTATCGTAACCCCGGCAAGCGATAATACAGTTGGCGCCAGGTCAATAAAACTTATCATGCGATCACTTACCATACCCTTTGATTTTGATTGATCCAACGGCATCTTTACTAATAATGGCACGTGAATCCCTCTTTTTAGTATCTCGCGTTTTACATAAGGTAAAGCATCTCCGTGATCTGAGTAAAAGAAGATTATAGTATTATCATATATATTTTCTTTCTTCAGATCGTCAATGATCTGGCCCGCTCGCTTATCCATACGCATCACATTTGTGAGGAACCTGGCGATGTTATCGCGGACAATCTTGGTATCCGGATAATAAGGTGGCACCAATACATCATCAGGATCAATAAGTAAATCCTCATTTTTAAGTTTGTTCACCTGCCCTTCGTGCGTGGTTTCTATATTGAACACAGAAAAGAAAGGCTGATTTTTGTCGGGCCGATTGCGGTAGTGGGCATTTTTGCTACTCTCATCCCAAACGGTAGGTGGTGCCTGAAACTGGTAATCGGTTTTTGAATTGTTGGTGCAATAATACCCAGCGGCACGCAGGTATTCGGGGAAACATTTCACATAAGGCGGGGGTACTGCCTGGTAAGAAATGAAATTGGAAGGGAATTCATTTATGGAAGCATCCGGCATACTCACCCTCATATTCTGAGCACCTATAAAAGTATGATACATGCCGGTAATGATTGACGCACGGCTTGGCGCACAAACCCCTGCGGTAGTAAAGGCATTGGAGAATCGCATGCCATCTTTAGCCAGAGCATCCAGATTTGGGGTTTTTGCTATCGTTTCACCATAACTTCCCAAATGGGGACTCATATCTTCGCAAGTAATCCAAACAATGTTTGGGCGTTGTGCGCTAACCGTAAATGAGAATTGCAGTAAAAAACTAATAATTAGAATATTACGTATCATATTATTAAATTAAAATTATTCTAATTTTTACTAATAGGTCGGCTTTACACAGATAAATTCTGGGCAGCATAATCTCCCTTAACATAAAGCAGAAAAACCGAAACATGAGTTTTTTTATATTTTCATACTAAATTACGAAAGCTCTTTGCCTTGCATTTGAAGAATTATATCATATCATGTCAATATTGTACTGCAAAAACTTACAATATTGAAATAACGCACTACAAATCTTGCATAAAAATTCTGGTTTAAATAATATCTTGGCGCCTGATTGATTTTGATATGAAAAAATTTATTACCCACGCATTTTTTTTAATTTTTGTTGCAGGCAGTGCTTTGACGATGAACGCCCAAAAAAAGCTGAACGTCATTTATATTTTAGCTGACGATCTGGGTTATAGCGAGTTAGGCTGTTATGGAAATAATTTCAACGAAACGCCGGAACTAGACAAAATGGCAAAGGAGGGATTGCGCTTTACTAATTTTTACGCGGCTGCACCGGTTTGTTCTCCCTATCGGGCTGCTTTAATGACCGGCCAATATCCTGCAAGATTGCATATTACAGATTATTTGCGGCCGGATGCAGCCCAACATCTTGATCTAAGTCATATAACCCTGGCTGAAATGTTTCAGCAAAATGGTTATCGCACAGGCATCGTTGGTAAATGGCACCTCTCAGGTTATGTTAATGAAGGTGCAACTGAAGAAACCCTTCCTGACAGGCATGGATTTGATGAAGTATTAGTAAGTGAGAACCGTGGTATCGCCGAAGGCGTTTATTACTGGCCTTATTTCTGGAACAAAGAACTGGAGAAAAAGCTGCCTGGCGACCGGGAGTATCTTACAGATCGCCAAAACCAGGAAGCTGTTGATTTTATTGAACGAAACCAGGACAAACCTTTTTTTCTTTATCTCAGCCATTACGCTGTTCATACAGCAGTACATGGCAAGCCTGAACTGGTGGATTATTTCAGAAAAAAGAAAGGTGCGGGAAAAAGTGCAGCTACAAATAAAAATCCTGAAAATGATCCGTACCTGATGTACTCAAAAGATACCTGGGCAAAAATTAATAACCCGCACCTGGCGGCACAGCTTAAAGTGGTGGATGAAGGTGTAGGCATGATTTTACAAAAGTTGAAAGAAACAGGGCTTGATGAAAATACGATTGTTATTTTTACCAGCGATAACGGCGGCGAAACCCGTGTAACCACCAATGCACCCCTGCGTGGCGGTAAAAGTATGTTATACGAAGGAGGCATTAAGGAACCATTTATCATCTGGGGCCCACCTGTTAAGCAAAAAAATAAAGTTGTTAGCCAAAGGTTGGTAAATTATGATATTTATCCTACACTGATGCAACTTGCGGATATCAAAAACAACAGCCAGTTTGTAGATGGAAAGTCATTTGCCGGTATTTTATCAAACGGCAATTATCAAATACCTAAACGAAATTTATACTGGCATTACCCGCTTGATAAGCCTCATTTTTTAGGCGGCAGATCGGCTGGAAGCATCATTAGCGGCGATTGGAAACTGATTGAATTTTTTGATGATAACAGTTTCGAATTATACAACTTAAAGACCGACCCCGGTGAGCAAAACAACCTTGCAATAAAAAATCCGTCAAAATTAAAAACACTAAAACACAATTTACAAAACTGGCGAAAACAAATGGGCTATTAAAAATCTTTGTAAGTTATCTTTACCAACTGATAAGTCATACTTACAAGCAAATTTTTCAATATGATAAAATTAAATTTTATTACTATCTTAGGTTGTGTGGCACTTGTAATGTGTACGCCTAAAAACCAACCGCAATCTTCTTCAAAAGCTACTTATACCAACCCCTTACCCGTACAATTTGGTGATCCATATGTACTGCATGTGAAGGGGGACAAATATTATATGTATGGCACGGGTGGCGGTGCTAAAAAAGGTTTTTCTGCATACAGCAGCACAGACCTGGTGAACTGGCAACCCGAAGGCCAGGTGTATTTTGGCAACAACAAAAATGGCTGGGCTTCCAAAGATTACTGGGCACCGGAAGTATATCATCACAACGGGAAATTTTACATGTTTTACAGCGCGCACTGGAAAGAAAACCCTAACAATGAATTGGAGAATTATAAAATAGGCGTGGCTGTAGCTGATAAGCCTACCGGGCCATTTATTGATATGACGAACCGCCCGATTTTTGACCCTGGTTATCCTATTATTGATGCCAATGTATTATTTGAACCCAACGGAAAAGTGTATTTATATTACTCACGCTGCGCTTACAAACATCCTGTGGAAAGTGAGGTAAGCGAATGGGCCAAAAAGAAAGGCTGGTTTAAAGAAATTGAAGAAAGTTGGGTGTATGGCGTGGAAATGAAACCTGATTTTACAGGCGTGATCGGTGAACCGGTACTACTACTGCGCCCGCCTGTGACAATGAATGACAAACAGGCCGAATGGGAAAGTCGCTCGGTAACCAGCAATGAGGTAAACCGCCGGTGGACTGAAGGCTCGTTCATTTTTAAGCAGAGCGGCACTTATTATATGATGTATTCGGCCAATTATTTTGGCGGACAAAATTATGCAGTGGGATATGCTACATCTAAAAATCCTCTCGGGCCTTTTACCAAAGCGCCCAACAATCCCGTGCTTGAAAAGAACGTGGAAAAAGGCGGCATTGTTACCGGCACCGGTCACAACAGCATTACCTGGAGCCCCGACGGCAAAGAAATGTATTGTGTGTATCATGGCCGTACTGCTAAAACCGGCGATGAGCGCGTGGTATTTATTGACCGTATGAAAGTTTCAAAAGGAGTACTCACCGTTCAGGGGCCTACCACTTCTCCGCAGCCCGTGCCGGATGTGGATTAGAGGTATTTTGGATGAACCGAGGATATATGGCATCGGTCCTGCGTTGCACACCTGGGCTATGGTGCAAATAGGAGCCTGCAACTACCGGGCGGCTCCCGTTTTCAGGGTTACCTGCCTTTCGTGATTCTATACCCTGGGTTTTCTTCGTGTTCCCGCCGCAAAACCATTTTTATGAACGTCTTACATGGCATTATAATTGAGATTTGGTACTATCATAAGCTTATCAAACCTCATCTTATGCCAATAAAAAATATTATCATCTTTTTCATTTCTATTGTTTTCGCAGCAACGCTATATGCCCAGCATGATCGCCACATGCCTCCAAGGGATACTGCAGGAAGTGGTGAAATTCAGCATAACAAAATTGTGTATCAGTGCCCGATGCACCCGGAAGAGAAATCTGCAGTACCGGCAAAATGTCCTAAATGCGGGATGGCGATGAAGAAAATGAGCGAGGGCAATATGCATGGCGATATGGTGCATGAGGAAGATGGCAATAATATGAGCCATGCTTTTTCCCTTAACCTTCCCATGAACCGTAATGGCTCCGGCACAGGCTGGCTACCCGATGCTGCACCAATGTTTGGTACCATGTACCACACCAAAAACTGGATGTATATGTTGCATGCCAATCTTTTCCTGCGTTACAACCAGCAGGATTTTACTAATAAAGGCTCGCGCGGCGATAAAAAATTTGATGCGCCAAACTGGATAATGTTCATGGGTCAGCGAAAAGTGGGACAAAACGGATTATTTCACTTTAGTTCAATGTTGTCGCTTGACCCACTAACGGTAGGAGGAGAAGGTTATCCCTTATTGTTTCAAAGCGGCGAAACCTACAATGGCGAGCCGCTGGTGGACAGGCAACACCCGCACGATCTTTTTTCAGAATTATCGGTAAGCTACGCACAGGCACTTTCAAATAATGCTGATGTATTTATATATTTCGGGTATCCTGGCGAACCTGCCCTGGGGCCGGTTGCTTTTATGCACAGGCCATCATCGTTAGCTAATCCCGATGCGCCCCTATCACACCATTGGGTAGATGCCACTCATATTACGTTTGGCGTAGCAACAATTGGCGTAAGATTAGGAAAGTTTAAACTCGAGGGTTCATCTTTCACCGGCAAAGAGCCCGATGAAAACCGGTATAATTTTGATAAGCCGCTTTTTAACAGCTGGAGTTCCAGGTTGTCTTTCAATCCTTCTGAAAACTGGGCTTTACAGGCATCTCACGCATATGTAAAAAGCCCGGAAGCTACACACCCCGGTGTTAATATCAACCGTACAACTGCTTCTACAGTGTACAGCATACCACTGATAAATGATGGTTCCTTTGATGCCGCTTTGGTTTGGGGAATGAATAAGGTAAAAGATCGCGATGGAGAAAATGCATTGCTTGTAGAGGGTTCATGGAGAAACAGAAAATTAACGCTACACACCCGCTATGAATTTGTACAAAAATCATCTGAAGAATTACATTTCGATGAGAACTTATTTGATCACGATGCGGTTTTCCCTGTAAATGCTTTTACGCTAGGCTTCAATTACGATTTATTTACAATCGGCAAAGCCAACGTTGCTGGTGGCGGGCAATTTTCTTTATATCATTCGGATGATAAGCTTGACGCCCTGTATGGTAAAAATCCAATGGCCTTTCAAATATACCTGAGGCTTTATCCCTCGCTTATGAAAATGAAACACTAGCCTGCCGATTAGCAACGTTGGATCTGTTAATCATCATCATCTTTGTCTGAGTCCTGATTTAAGAAAGCTGCCCGTACGGGTGATGGTGCAGGTTTGCCTTTAATACCTCTCCACAATACATCATTAAACTGCAGGTCTGGCACTGCGTCTATATCATCAAAATTAAATGTAGCGCTGATTTTTGCCAGCTCATCATTCTTTTTGTTCTTTTCATTCAGGTCAACATTTGCAGGTAAAGCTTTATACGGTGTAAAATCAGGTGTGGACGTAAAAGCCCGCCACATAGGCGTTGCTGCTGCATCATATTGTGTCATCGGCGGCACACCTAAAATTAATTCTATGGTGCGCAGCATACCCGATGTTGAGTACATGGTGTGATCAATGCTGTTTCTTTTCACGTAGGGGCTAATCACGTAGGCCGGGCTGCGGTGTGCATCCACATGATCGGGCCCGTTTTGTGCATCATCTTCCAGAATAAAAATAGCGCTCTCCTTCCAGATTGAGCTGTGGCTGATGTGTTCTACCAACAATCCCACCGCAAGATCATTATCTGCTACGTGCGCAAACGGAGTGGGACGACCTAACTTCATTCCTTCAGTGTGATCAGCAGGAAGTTTGATTGTTGACAACTGCGGAACCTTGTTGATCGCCAGCAGCGAATCAAAATCACGTTGCCATTGGTAAAAACGTGTGGTATCACGCGTAGTGAGGCCAAGCGTGTATTCGGCAGAATGCCCTTCAAGTACAGGCAGGTTGGGGTTGTCTTTTCTATCTACAAATTCGCCGTAAGTTCTGAAGCTTACATTATTTCTCGCGCAATGATCCCAGATGAAACCCGTTCGCGTATTGGCTACATACCTTTTCCCTACCGCGCCCGTATTGCCCCCGCGCTGACCGTATTGTGTAGGCCAACTTTTCTCTATCCAGTCGGTAGCATAAGCTGCCGTGCTCCAGTTATGGCCGTCGGCACTCACCTCTGCATCTACATAAAAGTTATCCATTAACACGAAATCATTTACGATTTTATGTTGGTTCGGCGTTATCTTTTCTCCAAACAAAACAAGACTTGTATCGCCATTACCGCCTTTTACATCGCCCAGCACCTGATCGTAAGTGCGATTTTCTTTGATTACATAAAACACGTATTTGATCGGCGATTTATCTCCCACTTTCATGGGGATAGGATTACCCAACTCACCGGGAGCGTTCAACTCTTTTTCTTTTGAGTAAGGTGTATTCGAATACACCAGTTGTGAATAGTCAGCCAATTGCATATGAGTGGGTTCGGGTATAATGCTTAGCGTTCCTTTAAACAGGCCCCCGATATATTGTAAACGTGGCTGTTTTACAGGATCACCTTCTGAGTTTAATACTGTCTGCCGAACATCAGTTGGATTAGGCCCTTTGGGATTTGGAAATGATGAAAGTCCTTTCCCGTTTGTTACATAAATTTTCCTGCCAGCAACTTTTACATTTGTTGGGTACCAGCCCACAGGTATAAAACCTTTCGATTTACTTTTTCCCGGAACAGCAACATCAAAAACTGCGAGGCAATTATTATCTGCGTTGGCGATGTATAAGATTTTCTGATCCTCGCTCAATGCTAACCCGTTTGTAGTGGAACCACTTGGTGCGTTGGGATATAAAGCGGCGTTGAGTGTTTCAATTACTTGATTTGTAGATGTGTTAATCACAGAAACACTGTTATCATTGGCGTTTGCTACATATAAATACTTTCCATTTTTGCTTAACAACAATTCGTTGGGATTGCTACCTACTTCAATTTCATTGATGATTTTTGCAGACGCGATATCATAGATCAAAACCTTTTCTCTGCCCCAGGCGCTGATATACACTTGTTTTTTATTGAATGATAATTTACACGAGTAAGCTTCTGCTCCCAATGGAATTTTATTGGTAATCTTTTTTGTCTTCAGGTCAACAACATATAGGCTGCTGTCTTCACGTGTAACAACAAATAATTTATTGTACAATGATTCCTCCAATTCAATACCTGCAGGACCAATTTTATTAGGCCATTTTTTACCAAGGATAAATGTATCATGCAGTTTTAATTTATTGCCTACGATCTCATAACGGTTGATGAGGTTATCATGCCCGCCGCCAGCGTAAATAAAACGGCTGTCTTTGCTGAAAGCGAGGCCATACCATGACTTTTGTATTTCAATGCTATCCAGTTTGGCGTCTGATTTGAGGTCTATCAGTTCAATGGTTTGTGTGCTCTGCCCATTGTTTGTGACCGCCGCATATTTATTGTTATTACTGATGACAATGTTAAGAGGAAGGTCTCCAAGAAGAATATTTTTACCTGCGGGGGTGAGCGACCAGCCATTGGGGAGCATCACGCGTCGCTTTTGTAACTCGGCCAATGTTTGCGCGTTCAGGCCGAAATTAAACAGAGCTAATATCAGCCCTAAAAGAAATAATTTATTTTTCAAAACCTGATTCAATTTGTTATCTTTTTTTTTAATATTTAGTGTTTGTAAAACCTGTACGTCATATTGCCGAGAAGACGACTAATTTTGAACGTTTACTCTTCAACTGCCGCTTCTATAACCGGCCTATGCTCTTCATCTATTTTTGCTGGCATTGGTGCATTTTCCTTTTTCAACCATGCTAACATGTCATTCAGCATTTCATCCCGCTTTGGTTTATTTTTTAACGCGAGATTATTTCGTTCGCCTTCATCTGTTATTAAATTGTATAATTCCAGGGCATTATTTCGGTCAACATCTTTTAGGCCTCCATCCAATAACCATTCCTCATGAAAGAGATGCATTTTCCAGTCACCTTTGCGCATTACTGTAATCGGCCTTGTGCGAAAAATTTCATCGCGGCCCCTTATTACCGGGTCATCCAAATATCCCGGGAAGTGCCAGAAAATCTTATCTCTCAAGGTGGTTGTCTTCAGCCCTAACAATACAGGCATTAAATTTTCACCTGACAGGTTAATTTTATTGTTACCCGCTGCTGCTAAAAATGTGGGGTATAGATCAACATTAATTACCGGCGTTTTATTTATAACACCTGCTTTTATTTTGCCGGGCCAGTAAGCAATGAATGGTTCCCGGATGCCTCCTTCATAATAGCAGCCCTTGTTTCCGCGCAAAGGCTCCTGCGTGGATTTTTGCGTGGCGCCATTATCGCTTGTGAAAATAACGAGCGTATTTTTAGACAATCCCGACTGGTCAAGATAATCCAAAACTTTTTTTACACCTGCATCCAGGTCGTAAATGCATGCTGCGTAAAGTGCCTGGTTTTTATCCATACCCTTATCCGTGAACATTTTAATCGTTTCCGGCCTTGCCTCCAGGCTGCCGTGAATAGCATGATGAGAAATAAAAGTAAAAAACGGTTTCTGCTTGTTTTGATCCATGAATTTGAGCGCTGCATCCGTTAAAGAAAAAATTCCTTTAGGATCCTGTGGTTCATCTCTCCTTTTGTTAGGGTTTGGATGACGACTGTCACAATATATATCAAAGCCTTGCGCAGTGGGTTTCGTTTCATCACCAAAACCCAGGTGCCACTTACCAAACAAACCTGTAGTATATCCCTGTTTCTGGAGTGCTTCCGCAATGGTTACGAATTCGGGCTTTAGTTCGTCTGTATTTTTTACAGGCACTAATTTCATTTCTTTAACTGGCCCCCGCGTTGTGCTGCCAACTGCGTATACACCTGTAGCCGGAGAATAGCGACCACTCATCAACGCAGCCCGTGAGGGTGCGCAGTTACCCGCAGCTGCATAAGCATTACTGAACACCATTCCTTTCGATGCCATAACATCAAGGTTTGGGGTTTCAAAAGTTTTACTTCCCGTGAAACCGCAATCCATATATCCAAGGTCATCCGCGAATATTAAAACTATATTCGGTTTCGATTGCGCGCTCAAAACTTCAGAAAATAAAAAAACGAATAGAAAAATGAAAAGATACTTTTTCATTATATGTATTTTTTAAAAATCATTTTCATTGTGTCTACTCACCCACTTCCCGGCCCGTGTACTTATACAGATCATTATAGGGCAAAACTTCACAATTAATCAGTATGGATGTAAGATAGAATTTTGCTTTTGTTTTATCTCCGAATAACAAATTTTTAATATCACCCGCGACAGGTTTTACTAATACTCCCAAATTTTGCAAGTTAGCAACTGTGCTGAATGTAGTAGTGATATTTCTCACTAAAAAATCTAATGCATATTTGGATGAGTCCGTATACACAAGGCTTTCTCCTAGCATATTACGCACTTCCATATCAGCATGAGTATCATTAAAAATTTTCTTTACAGCCTCAGGAACCGACTTCAACTGCTTTGTTTTTGCGAGGCCATTAATACCGCTAGCTCCCCAGTATTGAATCGCCACATTTTTACTTGAAAGAAATGTTGTTAGTTCATTAAGGTTAGAAATATTTCTTTCAGATGCAATTAAAGCGGCATCAATAATTTTTTTTACTTCAGTTTTATTTTGTTGCGACCACTTATATAAAGGACCGTATTGCTTTTCAATTTCATCCCTGTAATTGCGCGGAAGCAGACCGATATCCGATTGTTTGTACATTTCCTCAATCAAAAGATTTTTCATTTTGTCCAAAACTTGCTTGTAGTCATTGTTCCCGGCCAAGTCATTCACTTCCAGGCTATCTTTTTGAATATCGTATAATTCGAGTTGTGTAACAGGTAACCAGAATTTTTTGTAGACGTCTTTATTCAACGCGCCTGTAATCCATGCCTTTTCCCAAGACATTTGAGCGGGCATTTGCCATTGGTAATCCTGCCGCGTACCATTGGGGTAACCGCTTTGAAAATTCCAAATTAAATGATAACGCCCATCGGTTATGGAACGTGAAGGTTTGAATGTAGGACCCTGATTGGCCGTAAAGCAAAACACCGTTTCCCGTATATTTTCTTTTTTATTTGCAGCATTGGTTAGAAAAGGTTTGCCTGCCATAAAGGATGGCACCTTAGCATTCGCAAGGTTTAAAACCGTTGGCGCAAGATCAACAAAAGAAACCAGCCTGTCACTCACCAGTGGTAGTTTTGTTCCTGCCAGATATTTCCATTTTTCAGGAAAATAAACTAGCAGGGGAACACGTGTGCCAGTTGTATAAACGTATCCCTTGCCACGCGGAACAGTTCCGCCATGATCGCCATAGAAAAAAATGATTGTGTTATCTTCTTCGCGGTTCGCTTTTAATTTTTGTAACTGTTCCCCTACCCATGTGTCTAAATTTTTTACAGCGCCCATATTCCAGGAAATATCGTCCCGAACTTCAGGCAGGTCGGGGATATAACCCGGGACTTCAACATCTTTCATCTTTACATCGCGATCATTACGACCGTTTACAGTTCTTGTGGCAACTCTCGTCATGTGAGTACCACCGAAATTATAAACTGCAAAAAATGGTTGCTTTTTATCAGGACGATTCATGTATTCCGCTTTACGGCTAGATTCATTCCAAATGTTATCCGGTGTTTTAGCATTGTAGTCTTCTTTTGCATTGTTGGTACAATAGTAACCAGCTTTTCGCAAATATTGAGGAAAGAAAAATGAATCATTTGTTATTCGTTTACCACGATGCAAATCCGTTCCTGTTGATACAGCATAAATACCTGAAATGACTGTTGACCTTGCAGGTGAACATTGCGCCCCGTTTGAATACGCCTGTGTATAACGGATACCATTGTTTGCAAGCCTATCAAGATTGGGAGTTGTAATCAATTTATTTCCATAACAACTTAAATATGGGCTCATGTCTTCAGTTACGAGCCATAAAATATTAGGTTGATCCTTTGTTTGTGCAGAGCTTTTATTTTGGCCATTTACATTTAGGAGAACCAATAAAAAAAATATCAATACTGTGTTTTTCATTTTTATACTTTCAGCTTTTGTTGATTTCGTGCACCTGGCTTTGGCAGCACATTGTTTTCTTTCGCCCATTCCATCCATTTACCGCTTAGCTTTTTTACCATTTCCGGATTTTTATCGGCGAGGTTGATGCGCTCGAAGCGATCTGTTTTTAAATTGTAAAGTTCCCATGGGTTATTAGGGCCAAGTGTTACAAGTTTCCAATCTCCATACCTAACAGCGCGACCGCGCACGTGCTCAAAATAAATGTATTCATGGCCTTTGCGTTGTTTTCCCTGTAATATGGGCAGCAGGCTCAAGCCTTGCATAGGAGTGATATCATTTCCATTTACTACTTTGGGATATTTTGCACCAGACAATTCCTGTACTGTTTTCATAAAATCTATTATATGGCCGGGCTGAGAAGTGATGCTTCCATTTTTTGCCTTTATGCCTGCGGGCCAATGTGCGATCAGAGGGGTGCAAATACCACCTTCAAAAGATTCCATTTTCCAATAACGGAATGGAGTGTTGGCCACTGAACTCCAAAACGTATCTGCTGAGGCAAAAGTATTTTCAGGGCCTGCCAATACATTTTTATTTAAAGGATAAATAATTTCTGTTCCACTACGTATTTCACCTGGTCTGTCGAGACCCGGGCCGTAATTTTGAGCATTGTCTGAACTCGCGCCATTATCACTCAAAAAGAAAATCAACGTATTATCAAACTCTCCGCTTTCCTTTAATTTATTAATAATGCGACCCACAGCCTGATCCATTATGTCTATCATTGCTGCCCGAACAGCCATCGCATGAGCATCCCAATCTTTATCAGGATTGTCAGACCATTGAACTTCCTGCCGGAAACGCGGTGGAAGAGTGGTTTCCTTTTTATTGAACAAACCCAGCTTTTTGATTTTTTCAAAACGTTTTTCTCTTACCACATCCCAACCGGCTTTATACATTTGCTCGTACTTTTTAATTTCTTTTTCAAGCGCGTGCAAAGGCCAGTGCGGTGCGGTTTGTGCTACATATAAAAAGAAAGGATCTTTCTTTTTACTGAACTCGCTGATGTAATTACAAGCTGTATCACTGATGGCATCAGTGTAATAATAATTGTCTGGTATACTCTTTACAGCTTCTGTTCCGTTGACCAAACTGAATGGATCAAAGAAATTTACAACGCCCCAGATCGTTCCATAAAATTTATCAAACCCGCGATTGACGGGATATTGCGCCAACGGGGCAAAAGTGGGTTTATATAATTGATGGTTTAGCCACTTCAGATGTTCTTGCTTGTTAAGCAATTCTTCAGTATTGGCAACATGCCATTTACCAACCATACCGGTATTATAACCAGCCGTTTTTAATAGCTCTGCCAAGGTGACCGTGTTTTCTGTAAGATAACCCCTATAGCCTGGCTGCTTTTGATCGAAGCTCATATTGCCAATTCCTGCCTTATGGCTATACAATCCTGTAAGTAATGATGCGCGTGTGGGGCAGCATCTTGCTGAATTGTAAAATTGTGAGAACCGCAGGCCATTATTTGCCAGCCTGTCGATATTTGGTGTTTGAATTTCGCCCCCGTAGCAACCTAAATCCGAGTAACCCATATCATCAGCAAGAATGATAATGATATGGGGCTTAGAAATTATTGTACTGTGTATATTTTTGGCAGAAACACAACAGTTTAAAATTAGCAGAGAAGTAAAAATTAAATAAAGTCTATTATGCATGAATTTATTTTAGTGCTATAGTTGTACCAATATAGAGTATGCCATTTTTCAACACATAAATTGCAAAAAATATATTCGTATAGTAAAAAGGTTCTATTATAAAGCACTTTATTAAATCACATTTAAAGCTATTGAAAATGTATCTTAACAATTTTATTTAATTGTTTAACAAAATCTTAAATCCAAATACCAGTAGGACAGAACAGTTCTTCGTTTTAAATATTCACTATAGAAGCACGACTTATAATGAATATTATTAGTTAAACAAACACCCAATAATTTTACTGCCAACTCGCCAAATAAAGTATCTTACTATCTTTTTTTATAAACCCTTACATAATCATATGTTACTGCATCAGGGAATGTCCATAAATTTGGATCATCTCCACCCCATCCGTTCAATTCAGCAGATAAAATAATAAATTGATCACGCCTTGATACAGCAGATGTGGTTCTCCATGTTTCCTGGCCATCTACATAGAATATATATTCATTTTCATTCCATTCCAAGCCGAATATGTGATAACCAGTTTTGATTGCTGGATTATTAACCACCTTATTTATTTGCTGATGTTCAGCCCCATAACCATTATAATGTACTGCATGGTGCACGTTGTCCGGAGATTTTTTGTGGTACTCAAATATATCTATTTCTGCTCCGGTAACAGTAGGATCACCAATACCATACCATGGTGATTGCAGCCAAAAAGCAACATGAGGTCCGAGGCTGTTGTGCATTTTTGCCCGACATTCAAAATAGCCATATCTAGTTTCAAAAAGTCCTTGTGTACCAACCTGACCGATATAATACGTTCCATCGAGACCTTTTGTAATATTGATGAGTAATTGCCCGGAACCATTAAGTTGGATACTGTTCCTTGACACGGTACCAAACCCTCTTACAGTGTTTTCTGCCCGATAATTCCATTTAGAAAGATCCAGAGCAGTACCGTTGAACTCGTCATTCCAAACCAAATCAAATCCACTCAAAACGTGTTCGGGTGTTGCATTCAATGGCTGCCATTCTTCAAATCGCAGTTCCTGTTCAGGAGGTTGGCGTTGTATCAAAGTATCTTTAACATTGTAAATGATACCATCCGACGTGTAGGTATATGACAAGTAAAATTCATTTTTCTCTGGATTGAAACTGCCTGAACCAGATGCCGATGAAATACCAGACCCGGCAGAAACAGATACAGCATTATTACTACTAACTGTAAGTTTAATACCTCCGGTAGATATAGCTCCAGCCCCAGAAGTAGTAACCTGATTAGCGTCCACCGTATTAAGCCTCCAAACCTGATTTTTAGAAAGATCTGGTAGCGAATATGTTATAGTATTATTATTATCAACCCGGGTTTGCAAGCCTTTATGATAGTAACTGCCGCTAAATTTGCTAATGTATTGTATTGTTACAATTGTATAATCTTTTGCTGCCACACTTTCATTTCCTCTTAATACTGAATCAGTGGTTGAACTGACTATACGGAGTGGTAAGGCATAATACGCTATTGTTGCATTGGGATCACTCGTAAACTTTTCTTTATTTAAAGTCACGGTAATATCTCCAATCAAGTTTCGGGGGGTTATTACCATTTTTTCATCATTGCTTAATGTATAATAACTATCAGGCAATATTTCAAAACCAGACGCACCGGGAAGCTTTAGCAACTCAGGATCCACTACGAAAGTAACTGTCTCAGTTTTTGTATTTTCTCTAACACCACCTAAAGCTACACCTACTTTAAAGCTCATGTCATCGTCAGCAACCACAGTGCGCAAAGGTTTCTGTGTTGCAAAGTATACAGAAGTGTAATCAAAATCGTTTGTAAAAGTTTCATACTTCTTACAGGAAAGCAATACGCTAACAAAAAAAACTAATATCAAAAATCTATTGCAATTCATTGTTTCAATGATTTAATTATTTACCAACCTAAATTATTCACTAACGTTTTGCTTCTCGACACTTCGTAGTATGGCAAAGGCATGTAATAGTACTTAACATTGTTTAAAGGCCTGGGCTCCACATCAATTACATTATAAATAAATGCTGACCCATCTTTTATAATATTAATACCTTTAACTACTTCATCCAATGGTAATAACCACCTTCGCATATCAAAATACCGATGGTTTTCGAACGCCAGTTCAAGTCTTCTTTCATTTTGAATAAGTTTTCTAAAATCATCTTTACCTTTTGCAGCTACTTCATTTACATAAGCATCTGAGGAAGTTGCGGTAAGCCCTGCCCCTTTTCTGATGTTTTTAATGATGTCAGATGCAGAAAAGGTTCTTCCGGCAGGCTTTACAGTTGGGCCATACGCTTCATTCAGTGCTTCTGCAAGATTAAGGAACAGCTCTGTTTTACGAAGCATAACATAATAATGAAAATCGTTTACCGGGTTAGTGGGGTTGAGCATATCGGGCTTTACTGATAACCATTTTTTTACATAGTAACCCGTCCTTGTTGCATTGTAAAAGAATTTACGTGAATCTAACCCGCCATCAAAAGTTTCTAAAGGCCTTCCATCAATGATAGCATTATTGTAATAAATGTTGAGTGCTAACCTGGGATCTCGATTTGCATAAGGATTTTGGCTGTTATAATTAGATCTTGCATCTGTTATCGGATAACCGTTAAGAGCAGGGAAAGCATCTACTAAATTTTGAGAGGGACCCGTAATGCCGTTTCCAAACTCGTAGGGAGAATAGTGAGCTTCCTCCATAAATCGAGCGTTGTGAAAACGCCTCCAGATAAACTCAGCAGGAGTAGTAGCATTGCTGAAGTCCGCCAGCTTCAAACTAGAAAAATTGCCTGTAACAGCTATTGCCGAAACTGCAACTGATTCTGCTCGAATCCATTTGTCTTGGTATTTAATATCATCCGTAATTGTAAAAGAACCCATTGTGTTTAGCTTAACAATATCATCTGGCTGATATGCGGGGCTGGCAGCATATACAGCTACTCTTGCCTTCAGTGTAATAGCAACTTTTTTATCAGCACGGCCAATATTTGTAGCACCAGTAATGTTATCGCTGCCAGAATATTCAGAAGGTAGGTAAACGAAAGCAGAATCGCAGTCATTCATAATTTGCATGGCACATTCTTCATAAGAATTTCGCGTAATATCAACTCTTTTTGCCTCTTCTTCGGTTAACGTCCTTAATTGGATAGGATAGCCTAAAGCGGCACCCGTACCGGTTTTGCCACCATATTGCTGTAAGAGTTGGAAACCCCACCAGGCACGTAAAAAATAAGCCTCACCTCTTAGCCTTCTTTTATATAAAGAATCGTTTGAAGCACTAGTAAGGTCATACACAACTTTTGGAGTAAGACCATTTTCCAAAAATAAATGAATATTCCTGAATTGAGTATAGGCATTGCTCCAATCTCCAACAGGATTATCTAATGATGAAATGGCACCTGCTGAGCCAACCCTAAAAATTCCTGAACTGTAATTATTTGTTACCGCATTATCAGTAGCTGCATCTAAAAAATTAGTACCCGAATAAAAATCAAACCTGTTAGGAATATTGCCATACGCATTCATCAAAACACCTTGAGCTTTATCAGGCAAGGACCATGTTACTTCATCAGGATAATTGCTGTCTATAATAGGTTCCAGCATTTTTTTACAAGATGCTGACACCAAAATAAGCGCAATCAATATGTAGATATTATTTTTCATTTGAAATACATTAAAAATTAATGGCAACCCCTATCGTTACTGTTTTATACAAGGGATAATTTGTAACACCTCCATTAGTTACTTCAGGATCTAAATATTTGTTTTTGGATATTACAAAAAGATTAGTTCCACGCAGGAAAAACTTCCATTGCTTTAAGGCATTACTTGCCGGCGACATCTCATAACTAAGCTCGACATTTCTTAACCTGAAGTAATCAGCGCTCTCCATCCAGAATGTTGAAGCAGGATCATTATTAACGTTATTCATAGTTGTCAGGCGCGGCTGAGTTCCGCCTGGATTATTTACAGGATGATATCTGTCCATAGCCAATGTTGAGTATTTTCCCTCACCTTGATTACGGTAAAAGCCGTTATTAAGAATATTTTTATTACCTAATGCAGAAGTACCTAATATATATAATCCCAACCCTTTAAACTTTAAGTTTAAGGTTGTACCAATTGAAAAACGCGGGAAAGAATTTCCAATAATTTTCCTGTCTCTTTGATCAATCATATTATCATTATTCAAATCTTCGTAAGCAATATCTCCCACTCCATACAACCCTAAAAATTGTGAGGGACTAGAAGAAATCTCGGATGCAGACCTATACAGTCCTTTTGCTACATAACCGAAGATGATATCAACAGGTTGATTGAGAGAACTTAGGTAAGCATCAATTGGTTCAATATTAGCTTGTTCTAAAACTTTTGTTTTACTGTAAACAATATTAGCACCCCAGTCAAAATAAACTGAACCAATTTTTGCCTGCCAATTTATCATACCTTCAATACCATTGTTTTGAATTCTTCCCTGATTCACATTAGGGTATAAGTCACCTGCTAAAACAGAGTAATATTTTGCAGGCGAATTAATAATATCATAACGCAGTTGGTTGAAATAATTAAACTCAAATGACAAACGATTGCCAATAACCAGACCTTCCAAGCCGATTTCAAATTCACGCGCTTTTTCCCAATCAATGTTCGGGTTCCCCACTCGGCTTAACGAGGATCTCGGCACCGCATTAACATTGTTTACCTGGTTTAAAGGATATGTACCATTATTATACCACCTGCTTTGATATACATAAAAATCAGTAGCGCGATCATAACCTAAAATGCCAAATGTTGATTTTAGTTTCAAAAAATTGATTGCAGTACCATTTAAAAATTCTTCTTCACTTAAAATCCAGGATGCACCTACAGCAGGGAAAAAACTGAATTTATTCTTGTCAAATTTGTTACTTCCCATCATACTTACTATACCATCAATAAAAATCTTTTTATTCAACCCGTAATTCAACTTTAAATAAGTATTGGTGTTTTCTATATTTTGTAAGGTACCGCGGTTATCACTTCTATAATAAAAATGCGTAATCTGAGCTTTAAAACTATTTACATCGTTATCATTATCATATCCCAACGTAGAAGCAAGACCAAAATTCCTGGTCATATCTTCTCCTTGTCGTTGGTCAGAAAGTTGGTCAACCCTTTTTCTTAAAGGAAGATAAGCGAGCGAATCATTACCATAAACATCCAACAATTTTTGAATTACGTAGGTTACCGGCGTATTACTTCTTCCGCTTTGCAGAAACTGATAATTATCAAAGTTGAAAACTGATTTTACAGACAAGCCTTTTAAAATTTTATTAAGCCCTAAATCGAGGCCCAAATTTGTTTGCCCGTAAAAATAATTGTGTTTTGAAGTGCCTCCATATAAAAGCTCAGCATATAAATTATCAGGATGTAAATAAGAGCCCCCTAATGGTGGGACATATTGAAGCCCTAACACTGAGCCGCCGCCAACAGTCGAATCTGCTATTAGAAAAGGGTACTCATTCGGTCGGTGGTTATTGAGTGATGAGAATACCAGATTCTGGTTTAAACTGCTCCAGTTTCTTTGTTCAACAATACCCGATGCATCTACAAACGCTTTAAAGTTTTTATCAATTTCAATATCTAAATTACCTCTAAGGTTGATCCTGTCTTGAGAAGGTATTTTACCTACTTTCTCAAAACCTTTAGCACTGGTGTATCCTACTATTAATGCATAGCGTGCAGCATTTCCGCCGCCGGTATAGTTCACATTTATTCTTGTAAATGGTGCTGAAGAGTTCAAAAAGTAATCAAAAAAATCAATGTCAGGGTATAGTTGGTCATTTGCTCCTAAGCTGTTCTTGTATCCTTCCAAGTCCTGCTGTGAATAAAATGCTGGGAACCCATCGTTCGAACGTGCTTCGTTATATAATGTTGCATAATCGTAACTATTTAAATATTTTGGTAAACGCGTTGGCATGCTTACGCCATATTCACCAGACACCTGTAATAATTTTGTATTTTCTTTACCACGTTTGGTAGTAATTAATATAATACCATTTGCAGCACGCGGGCCATACATCATTTTAGTCACTGGGTCCTTAATTACTTCTACATTATCTATCTCGTCGGCAATAATAAAGTCTATCGGCCTTTCAACACCATCTACAAGTGTTATTGCTTGATCGGAACCATCCCTGTGCAAACCTCTTACATACAGTTCTGCATCATTATTACCCAAACCGCTTGTAGTATTGATAACATATAAACCCATGAGCCGGCCTTGCAAAGTATTTCCTAAAGAAATATCAGGAAATTTAGATAAATCATCGCCACTAACTTTGCTGATAGCTCCGGTAAGTTCACGTCTGGTTGTTTTTTCACGTAAAGGAAGGTCTATATAATCAGTTCCGGCATTATCGTAAATAAGCGATTTTTTTAAAGCAATTTTTGTGTCAGTAGGTATTTTAAAAACGGTAGTTAATACCGGCTCATAGCCAATTGACTCTATAAGTATTACTGCATCAGACAAAGCATTAAAATGTGCTTGTCCTTTTTCGTTTGTTTTTGTTACAATCAGTCCTTCTCCAACAGTTACATTGGCATTTTGGACAGGAATACCCTGCTCATTAACCAGCGTAAGCAATACTGGAGTTGGTTTTGGCGGCTTACTGCCTTTCTGGCAAATTGCCTGAAATGGGTAGACTATAGTCAACAACAACAGTAAGGAAAGTAATAAACTGTATTTTGGTTTTGATTTAATATTCATCTTACATCTCAATTAATAAAAATTACCAACCTGGATTTTGTTTATAATTTGCCTGATAATTTACCTGGTCCTGTGCTACAGGGTACCAATAGTGTTTTCTTTCAAATACCCTTACTTCTGTTACCAGATTTCTTTGGCTGTAGGTAAATTTCAACGTGCTTTTGTTTGTAACCGATGCATGATTTGCCGGTGGAGTGGCTACCAATCCTTTAATAGGTGTTCTAAATAGGTTTTCGGCAATCATCCAGCGCCTTAGATCGTGCCAACGATGGTTTTCAAACATTAGCTCTACAGTTCTTTCATTTCTTATCCTATCTCTAAATGTTTCCTTACTACTTGTAAAATCTGCTGCTACATTTGGCATCCCTACTCTATTACGTATTAAGTTTATCGCTTGCACGGCAGTTAAACCGTAGCCCTTGGGATCAGCATTAGGGCCATAAGCCTCATTCATAGCTTCTGCATAATCTAAATATACCTGAGCAAGTCTGATAAAAACTGTATTCATTCTGTAGGCTGTATATTGTCTGTTAACAAAATTTGCTTCAGGCCAAATAAACTTTTTGCATATGTAACCCGTAATCTCCCTGTTCCTTGTACTGTTATTATTTGCTGCATTCAATGCATCTCTTCCACCTGTATACAATTCCTGATAGGCCGGCCTGTTGTTAGATGTACTACCCCATTGCTCTCCCGGAACAATAATGTTATTATTCAGCCTTGGGTCTCGATCTACAAAGGGATTTTGCGGATCATAACCAGAACGTGGATCTGTAATGGGATAGGCAACGCCATTATTAATTTTCTCAAAAAGTTCAACAATATTTTGTGTAGGATCGCTGTAAGCAGCAGCATCAATACCTGTTTGTCCTGACCAAAACTGTGGTAGGTACATACACCTCATACCCCTTTCCTGGTTACGTGCACCTGCATCCATATTGTACCAGATTGACTCATCGCTTGCATTGTTAGGTGCATGATAAAAAATAAACTTATAATTCTCAGCATCCAACAACCTGTAATTAGTACCACCTGTTTTTGCTTCGCAATATTTAATAAGGTCATTTGCATATTGTGCGGCACGTTCACATTGTTCATTGTTATAAGGTTTATCAACAGTCGTATTAATATCGTTCTGCATTAAAGGGCTTGCCGCGTATAACATAGCCATTGCTTTAACAGCCATGGCTGCCGCTTTGGAAGCTCTGCCTGTTTCTGCAGCGGGCCATAAGTCTGGCAAAAGCTTAATAGCCTCATCCATATTCTGAATAACAAATTCGTTAGATTCAGCATAATTCAGCCTTGGAAAATCCATATCATCTTCGGGCCTGTAAGCTTTATCATAAATAGGCATTCCTCCCATACGCTGAATGATTTGAAAATAAAACCACCCTCTAAAGAAGTAAGCTTGGCCTAACAGCTGGTCGCGCTGTTGATTAGTTAAGCCGGGAACATCATTTATTTTTTCAATTACTTTATTTGCTATTCTTAAGCATAAAAAAGCATTATCCATAATAGGTGCCCGAATAGTTCCTGCTTCTTCAGGGTTATTATAGCCAATCTCTCCAATGTTTGCTCTATTCAGCCATGTTCCGGAATTAATAATTGACATATTGTTTTGTACCATATTTCCCATTTCATCAGAAAGAGTTGAAATATGTGCACGGTTTAAAGCCTGTGCATCCCAGGAATGATGGTCGGGCAGTGCACGGTAACACGCATCAAGATAGCCCCTAACTCCTTCGTAACGGCTAAATACATCCTCTTCCACAAGACCCACTTCATCAGTTTTATCCAAATATTTTTCACAACTGCTGATGAATATTATTAAAGCCAGATATATAAAAAATTTTCTCATTTTTAATGAAATTTTTATTTTAAAAAGTTGACCTCAATCCAATATTAAACCGCTTAACAATAGGGTATACATTGGCCCCCGCAGTTTCAGGATCAACCGGGTAATCATATTTTTTAAACGTTAGCAAATTGTTTCCATTCACATAAAATAATAAAGATTTCAAACCTGTTCTTTGAATCCAGTTCTTATTAATGTCATATGATATTTCTGCGGTTTTTAATCTTATATAAGAATTATCTACGTAATTATAAGTGGAAGACGTATTTTGATTATGATTTGTATTGGTTATATGTAAGGCAGGTTTAACAGCGCTACCAGGGTAGTCCCAGCTTGCTCTTTCAGTAATATTGGATTGGCCATTAAGAAAGCCATTGTTAAAATCCCATAAATAAAGCGAGTGAATGGTACGATATACATCGCTTGCACCATATATTAATAAATTCATAGAAAATCCTTTGTAGTTCAGTCCTGCATTAATACTTGCAGTTTTTAGGGGTCTTGTTGTAAATGGCATTGGCACTCGGTCATTACCATCAATTACGCCATCAGCATTATAATCTATATACATAAAATCGCCAGGAATGATATTTGCCTGGGGGGTTCCCATTTGTGGTGGTGCATAATTATAAATATCATCAAGCGATGAATAATTATCATTAATAATATGCCTTAATGGTGTGCCATTGGGCTTGCCTGCATTTTTTAGATATTTAAATTGTCCCACCGCATCATCCCAAAATACTACCCTATTTTCGTTCCAGCTATAGTTTAGATTTACAAAATAACCTAATCCGTTATTCATTTTATCATTCCAACCCAACTCAAACTCAAAACCGTGACTTTTTATTTGACCTATATTAGCACGCGGTACAATATTTCCAAATGCACGTGGTATTGTTCTACGACCAATTAATATATCTTTTCTGTCCTCTTCAAAAAAATCAATAAAACCCGATAATTTTTTAAACAGGGTAAAATCAACTCCAATATTTTGTTTGGTGGCTTTTTCCCATGTATTATTAATGTTAGCTGTAATATTCTCCAGATAAATTGGTCCATATGAAATAAAATTGATGTCGCCAAGCCTAATTCCACCAGTGCTGCCATAGGTTTGTAAAAATTGGTTGGCAGGCACACCCCTGTCGCTACCTACCACACCCCAATTATACCTCACCTTTAAGTTGTTAATGATATTTTTATCAACAAAAAATTCAAAAAACTTTTCTTTTGTTAAGACCCAACCCAAGGCGTAAGAAGGGAAAAAGCCAAATCTTTTACCTTGCGCAAATTTTGACGAGCCGGTATATGAACCATTAAATTCAGCCAAGTATTTATTTTTAAAGCCGTATGTTAATCTTCCTACCCAGTCTTCACCATATTCGCCAATTCCAATGGTTGAACCTAATCCTCCGGCAATCAATGCGCGACGATTGAATAATGCCAATGCGTTTACATCGTGATTTTTAAACCTCCGGGCATAGTTTGTAGAAAATTCATAATACAAGTCGCGCTCATATTCATAAATACTTTCACCATTGCTCGTGAGTGGTATACCTTCTTGGGTTTGATCGCTGGGCCAGCGCTGTTCAATCAATAATGGATAGGTTACATTTCCTGTAGCATCAGTTTGTGGACTTGTTAAGTCATAGCTTCTGAAGTAACGAATAATATTTATTAATGTAAAATTGCTACCTGCAATCCCATCACGCAAAATACTGCGCTGGTAACTAGAACCAGATGTGTAAGAGACCTTTCCTTTTACACTCAGCCCCTTTGTAATAAAGTCCAGCCTTTGTTTCAGTTCTGCATCATAAAATCCCTGAAAGTATTTATATACCCGCTGGCCACCCTCATTAATGGCCAAATACATATTATCCTGTCCGGCGGTTGATTCTCCCAATTTTCCATCCTGGAATTGTAATGGGAATAGATTTCTTGGCGCACCTACAATTCTTGTAAAAAACTCGTCCTGTCCGTAACCATCTTCAAGACCGTCATCTATACGATAACCTGGCTGGTTTCTGTAACGAAAATTACCAGAGAAATTGATAGAGAAAAGTGTAGATTTTGTAATATCAAAATCAAAATTAGAACGCCAGTTGTACCGTTGAACCCTAAAGCGCGGATCAAACTCATCGTTTGGTTGGGTTTTGTAAATATCCCCGTCATTCAAATACCCCACAGAAACAAAATACTTCATAAACTGAGAGCCGCCCCTTGCATTGAGGTTATAATTTTGCTGATAACCAACTTTTTTTACTAATTCATCCCACCAATCAACTTGGGGAAAATATTGGTTGTTAGGCCCGGCATTGCTTATATTTTGTCGCCATGCACTTATGATTGATTCAGGAATGATTCTGTCATATAACTTGTCGTTCATAGCTGCCTCATTATACATTTCCATAGTAGTAATGTAATCAGCATATTCCGGTTTTTCTGTTGGTGTTTTAAAGCCAAAATTAGCTGTAAAGCCAAATTCTGGTTTACCAATGCGGCCCCGCTTTGTTGTTATCAGGATTACGCCATTTGCCCCGCGTGTACCATATACAGCCGTTGCGGAAGCATCTTTTAAAACTGAAATATTTTCAATTTCATTAGGATCGATCTGATTGAGGTTTCTTTCTACTCCGTCAACTAGTACAAATGGGTTTGCATTACCCCTAATATAAAGAGAAGCAGCATCGGCACCGGGTTTACCATTCGAATTTATGGCAGTCAAACCCGGAATAGCGCCTTGCAATGCTTCAGAAACAGTGCTAACACCACCCGCTTTTTTCAATACATCCCCTTTTATTTGTGTAATAGCACCTACAACGCTCTCCTTTTTTTGTGTACCATATCCAACAACAATCACCTCATCAATACTTATAACTTTGGTACTTAGGACAACTTCAACTGTGTTCTGGTTACTATTTACCTGTACTGTTTGCTCTGTATAATTTACAGCGGTAATTAATAACTTTTGATCGCCTTCCGGCACAGGAATCGAAAAAATACCTAATTCGCTGGAAATTGTCTGTACGCCGGTTGCCTCTGCAAGAATGGTAACCCCTCCTACACCATTTCCGGAACCATCTTTAATAGTTCCTGATATTGTACGTGTTGTTTGCGCCCATATACCATGGCTAAAAACAAAAACGGCAATTAAGCAAACGACAATCTTCATATAAGCAATTTCTTTGTTTGGTAAAATATTATATCCGAATCTAATCGTATTACAAGGTGGTAAATATAGATGCTTTTCCATCCCTCTACCTGTAAATATTGTATTAAAAATTTTCAATATTGTACAACACGACTCATTTACTTAGTATACATTTTATAATTAACAGCTAATCTAACCGATACAAACTAAAATCGAAATTCACATCCTGCGTGGCATTAATGGTTTCCACTGCTATACGATTAGTCCCTGTTTTTAGATATTTGATACAATCCGATAAATTGATATCGTCATAATGCCTTTTAATTCGTACCTGATCTTCTTTCCAAACCAGGTTGCCATTAATGTATATCCTCGCATCTCCGGAGGCATACAATTTTATTCCCAGTCCTTTTGGTATGCCGGATAGCTGCACATCCTGATAAGCGTATACATTCTGGTCTTTTTTTACTACTACAGGATGCTGTGTTTTTTGAAATGAAGTATGATTACTCTGACGCATCCAATTGTTAGTAGCTACGCCGCTGTAGCTGAAAGTTGGCCTGTCTGCCTCAGTTGCCTGGTTAATGTACGTAATCTTACCCGCCGGTTCATCATAAAGCGGCTCGTGTAATTGCTTCAACAACTTTACCGGAATTTTGATCACTTTACGGTCGTAGGTCATCAGGCCATTTACTTCACCTTCCACATCTGTAGTTTGCGT
>JAFAFV010000092.1 GCA_023423285.1 Bacteroidota bacterium | reverse complement strand
GAAATTGTTTTAAAATGATCACCTCCATCCTGTTGTAAGCCGGCGCATCATGCAGCGTGTTCACATAATCTGATCCTGCCAAAGATTTATCAACTGATAATTTTTGGTTGATCTCCGCGATCATGTTCAGCGATTTTACAGGCATCAGCACATACAATAGTTTTATGGCAGCGGTATCATTGGCGATTGCTTTAAACACGCCAACCGTCCCAATGCCATTTTTGTGCAGGGCCGGCATTAAAAAATCTTTTACATATTCGTCCAGCATTTTTTCCTGCGCTGCAGATGAAAAACGGTAAACAGTTAACTGGTAGTATTCTCCTGTTGAACCGGAGTTTTGAATTTTAGGAGAACAGGAAGCAAGCAATATGAATGCTGCAAGGAGTAATTGAAAGCAATGTTTCATGTGTATATGATTTTAGATAAATTTTTTTTTATTCTGATGACCCATGTGCCTGCGTACAAGCGAGCGTGGCAACAAAGCTGATCTATTTACTGCCGCTTGCCACATAATTATTTCAGTTTTTAAATTTGTGCACTCCCGGCTTAACTTCATACATTTTAAATTGCAGGGGGTCCTCTGCCAGAGGCATCTGAACAGTTGCCGAACAATTGGGAGGCACAGTGAGCAATAATTTTGTTTTACCATTGCGCTTTATCCAGTGTGTTTTGATTAATCCCACCGGGGAATCAAAACTGGTTTCAGCCTCATTCATTTGTTCTTCTTTAATATTGGGAACGGTTACAACAAAATGCTGAAAGCCTGATTTTTCCGGGTCTTGTTTAATACCACCCAACCCGTCAATATACCAGGGGCCGGGATACAGGAAAGAACTGTGCAACAACGAATGGCCCGACAGGTCTTTTTCCCACATTTCCCAAATGGATGTGGCGCCGTTTTCACGCATATATCCCCAGCCCGGGTAAGTTGTTTGTGAAGTCATACTATACATCAAATCATCACGCCCTTCATCGCGCAAAATTTTAAATAATAAAGTTCCACCGGTAATACCGGAATGTATGTGTCCTTTGCGTTTAACTAAAATATCTTCTTCAAGCCTTTTTAAAATAAGCGGGTATTGATCGGCAGTTGGAACCTTTGCCAACAATGCCGCAGCCATATTGCCCTGGGAGCTATCAGCATAGCTGTGATCGCCGGAATTATAAAATCTGTTATTAATTGCTGTGGCAGTGGCATCTGCCTGTTTGTTCCATTGGTTTGCCTCGGTTGTTTTGCCAAGGGTGGAAGCTATTTTTGCGGCGGTACGCAGGTTGTAAACATAAAATGAATTATTAAAACAAAGGTTTTCGGGGTTGTTGTTGTTCATACCTTCTGCAGTTGCATTGGGCCAGAGCCAGTCGCCCAAAAAATCCCACTTGCCGCCGTAGCGTTGTAGTAAATTATTCTTTGTATTTGTTTGTAAGAAGGTCAGCCAGCGCTTCATCATTTCAAAATTTTTTTCCAAAATTCTTTTATCACGATAATGCTGGTACACATACCAGGGCAACGATACTACAATGCCTCCCCAAGCCGGGCCGCCACCACCGTGATAGGTGGGCGCCGTGTGCGGCAACACACCTGTATTAGTAAGCCTCCCCGCACCGTGTTTTTTGCGCGCCCAGTTGGTATCGTTCATATTTCCCCACATTGATTCGGAGCCCTGCACGTCGCGCCAGTCCTGCATCCATTTTGTATAAAAAGCGCCCACGCTGTAATTGAACATACCTGCTTCTGAAGTTGCATGGGCATCGCCACCATAGCCAAATCGCTCACGTTGAGAGCAATCCACAACATAACCGCCAATGGTAAGATTTTCATAGTTCCAGCAAATGCGGTCGTAAATCCAGTTTTGTAATTCATTTGAACTTTTAAAGGTTGAAACACGGGGGTACGCCGTGCGTACCACCCATCCTTTAATATTACTTAGCCGTGGCTTTGATCTTAGGCCTTTTATCGTTATCCAGCGCCCAGCGCTGTAATTAAATTTGTTTTGAAATGTGCCCTTACCGGATGGCCCAATGATGTAAGCACTGCGGATATCAAAAGTGATCTCATTTTGTTTCCTTTCTGAAAAATAAAAATGGATCGTATCGCCCGGATTACCGGAAACACTGATATTCATCCAACCGGTGAAATTCGCGCCCATGTCCACGCGGTAGCCATCTTTTCTTGTTTCGATAGCAACCGGTATCATTTGGTGAAAGGTATTATTTACCTGCACGTTTTGTGCAGAAATTTTTAATTGTGGGTAGTAAACAGATGCATTCGCCCATTTTGAATCGTCATACCCGCTAAGGTTCCAATCCAAAATTTCATTATTGGCGTTCCAAATTTCACCACCATAGTGGCGCATTTCCCAAGTTCCTAAAAGCCTGTTGGGGCTTGGGTGCGTCTTCCATGAATCATCCGTTTGAATTCTTTGAAAAGGTTTCATCAACGTGTCATACAGGTTAGCCTGTGCAATAACGATGGGTGTACGTGGCTTATCCGCTGTTGCGTATGGCGCAAAAATTGACCAGGAGGCCCCCAGCCATAAAGCAATTGTGTTTTTACCTACTTTTAATTCTTTTGTAATGTCGTAAGCAATATACCTTGCCCGTTTAGTGTGATCGGTAACCGCGCCATTTAAAATGCCATCGCCTATTTTTTCACCATTAACGTATAGTTCATGATAACCAACAGAAGCAACGAACATAGTTGCTTTGCCAGGAGTTGTTTTTAAATTGAATGTTTTGCGCAACCATGGATCGTCAACATTACAATCTTTTACGCCTGGTGTAAAAACCTGGTTAGATCCGATCCATTTTGCAGTCCATTCTTTTTGATCGAACAGCCCGGTACTCCATTGCGCAATATGGCTGTTTGAAATATTTCCATTTTCATCTTTTACCTGGACTTTCCAATAGTAAGTCCTGTCAGATTCTAACGCGGCGCCTTTGTAATCTATTAATTGCATGTTAGGTGATACAACCCATTTTGAATCCCACACTTCCCCTGAATTTTTTATAAGGTTATTTTTTGAAAAGCTGACTAAAAGCCTATAAGCGGTTTGCGTTTGCCCCTTTGCATTTTTACTGGTTGTTTTGAAATTCCAGCTAAAACGTGGAATTTCTTCATCAAGCCCGGCAGGATTGGTTAAATATTCTGTTGTAAGATTGGTTGGAATTAACGATGTATTAGGAGTTGCGAAAGCCAGTGTTGTGGTAAACGCATAAGCAAGTAAGAAAAAAGAATTCATTATAACAGCATTTGATTGGGGTTTGGAAATTACTGGTTTTCCGTTAGTGCATCCTCCACGGCATCATCGGCGGCCACTTCTTCTTTGCTTCTGAGCGGTACCAGCCATGATACGATGAAGGCCGGAATGGTACAGATCAAAACCCAGATAAAAAATTCTTTATAACCCAGGTAATCGCTGATGACGCCGCTGAGCATGGATGGGATCATAAAGCCTAGATTCATAATGCCGCTGCCAAATGCATAATGCGCCATTTTATATTTGCCGGGTGCAATATTTTGCATAATAAATAAGATCAACCCGACAAAACCAAAACCGTATCCAAAATATTCAATACCTATAGCACCGCCTATCAACCACATACTTTGCGGCTGAAACCACGCCAGTAGTGAATACATGATAAATGGGAGATTGAAAATGGCGCATAGCAGCAGCAGCGTTTTCCTGTTCAGCCCGCGCTTTGCCACAAAATATCCTGAAGCTATGGAGCCCAGCACAAATGCGATCGCGCCAATAGTTCCATACAGCAAACCTATCTGATCGGTATCAAGGCCCAGGCCGCCCTCTGCCCTTGTGGCTTTAAAAAACAGTGGGGCAATTTTAATGGCATGGCCTTCGGCAAAACGGTAAAACACAATAAACAACAAGCCATACCAGATATGCCTTTTTTGAAAAAACGTTACAAACACATCCTTCAGGGTTTTAGCTGCTTCTTTAGCATTAGACGCTTTTTGCGCTGCACCACCCGTTGGCAACACGCGGCTATTATAAAGTCCCAGCACAATCATGATGGCGCCAAAAACAAACATGATTACCACCCAGGCTTCCTGTATGCCAATGCTTTTTTCAAGAATACCAGCAAAGTAAACCAGTACGCCGCCTGCAACAATTTTTGCAATATTATAAAACGCGCCCTGCCACCCTGCATATTGTGCCTGCTCTTTCGAATTGAGTACGTTCAGGTAAACGCCATCTGCAGCTACATCGTGGGTGGCGCCGCTAATGGCAATTATTTGCAGAACGGCTATAGAGATTGCAAAAAAATTGGGCATCTGCAGACTGAGTGCCACCAGGCCAAATAAAACGCCGGTGAAAATCTGGGTGGTAATAACAAAAAACTTTTTTGTTTTGTAAAGCTCCATAAATGGGCTCCACAATGGTTTGAAAGTGTAGGGCCACATAATCGCCGAAGTCCATATGGCAATTTGACTATCGCTGATGCCCATGCTTTTATACATAATGGCAGCAGATGTTGCCAGTGCAACAAAAGGTAGTCCCATGGCAAACCAAGTAGTGGGTATCCAGAAAAAAGGGTGCGTTTTGGATTGGTTCTTTTGCATTCTCTAAAAGTATGCATTAAAACAAAACCGGCTGAAAGTTTTTGGAAGCTTATAAATATGATTGATAGTTATCACTAATAATTGTTCGCTGCAGAGCACTATTTTATCGGTTTCTTTTTCGTTTTTTACTAACAAGCAACTTTTCGCAAACCTTACTACTCAGCATTACGTTCTCATGATCAGCATAGCTGATGAGCATACTGCCATCAAAAGGTTCAATATGCTGTATTTTCAAATCAACACCTAAAAACAATTCCCGGCTGGTAAGAAATTTCAGCAACTCTTCAGAAGAAGGTTGCACTGCCATAACGCTGACCGTAT
>JAFAFV010000015.1 GCA_023423285.1 Bacteroidota bacterium | reverse complement strand
ATCAGGTTATCATCCAAAATAAAAATTGTGTTTTCTTTTCTGCCATCAATATATTGAATAAAACGATAGGCATTGCTTTGCCCTGGCGGATCGGTAAATTCAACTGTGGCCAGTTTTCTCAGCTTTCCTAAAAATGTTCTTTCAGTCACATAAAGCGTATCAAAACGTACTTTTTTCGGCATTACAGATGTAGAAGTAAATGTCTGGTTGTTTACCCTTACTGTTAGCCGGTAAGTATTACCGGGCAAGCCTCTTACATTAGCGCGGTATACGCCGCCGCCACTGTGTATAAGCCTTACAGGCGCTTTGTTGTTTTCTGAAATGGATACCACTGCATCTTCAATACCGGTAAATTTGTTTGGATCTGAAATGTCAATGGTTTGCGAAAGGTTCACCCTTGCTGAGTTGATGTTATCTGTGATTTGCCCTTCGATCACGTATTTTTTTTCAACGCTTTCTATTTCTACATTGATCACTTTTTCGCAGGAACTGAACATCAGCAGTGCGCCTATGAGCCAAAAAACAGGTATCAAGTTTCTTTGCAGCATCAGAATTTAAAATTATAAGATACGGATGGAACCAGTTTGAACAGCGATGTTTGCACGGCTTCGGTTTGTGATGGCTCCTCATCATTTTGCCTGAAGGAAATGATATAGGCATTCTCTCTGCCGTAGGCATTGAAAAGGCTAAACGCCAGTTCGTTCGACCATTTTTTTTGCTTGATGTTTTTTATAAACCGGCGTGCAAAAAAAGGAATGCCCTGCCACTGGTAAGTAGCCCCCAAATCAAGCCGGTGGTAAGCGGGCATGCGATAAGCATTTCTATTCGTATAATAAAAAACGATCTGGTTATCTATAACATATTTTCCGCTGGGAAACGTTACGGCATCGCCGGTATAATAGATCCAATTGGCAGACAGGTTCCATTTTTTATTAAGCTGGTAATTGGCCACTATGGCAAGGTCATGCGTTCTGTCCTGCCTGGCATTGTACCAATCGCCGTCATTAATGCCGTCAATTTTGCGTTCTGTTTTTGAAAGCGTATAGCTCAACCAACCCGTCAGTTTTCCCAGTTTTTTTTTCAGCATGGTTTCAAAGCCATAAGCCCTGCCAATACCAAAAAGTATTTGAGATTCGATGGCATCATTTGTATACACATCCGCCCCGGTGCGGTAATCAATCTGGTTTTCCAGGCTTTTATAATAGGTTTCTGTAGATAGTTCATATTCGTTACCACCAAGATTTTGATACCAGCCAATGGCGTACTGGTCCGAAATTTCCGGTTTGATCACATTGGTGCTGGCAATCCATTTATCTGTGGGAAAGCTGGTAACCGAGTTGGCTATCAGGTGCAGGTTTTGTGTATTGCGAACGTAAGAGGCTTTAATAGAAGACTGGCTGTTGATGATAAAACTAAGCGCCAGTCTGGGTTCCAGGTTAAAATAGGTTTTTACGTGTGCGCCATTGGCGTAGCGAAGCGTATCGGTTATTGCACCTTTGGCATCTATTTCATAAAAATCGCCGGGGCCATATATGCTAAACGTGGTGGCTCTTGCGCCAAAAGTAATATTCAGCCATCGCGATGCTCTCCAGGTATCGGTAATAAAAGCCGCGTTTTCCCAGGAGTAGCGGCTTTGCAGGTAAAAATTATTAAAGCTGGTAGTGCCGCCGCCTGTTACCTCGCCAGGTTTTATGTTGTGGTAAACTGAATTAAAACCAAAGCGCAGGTTGTGCCGGCTGCCGGCATACCACTGAAACTCCTGCTTTAGGTTAAGGTCTTCTATACGTGAAAAAATGTTTACGTTATTATTGGAATTATCAAGCCCTATATTGTAATCGAAATTACTGTAGATAAATGAGGTGTTGGAAAAAAGCTTGTTATTGAAAATGTGGTTCCAGCGCAGGGTGCCCGTAATATTGCCCCAGTCAAGACCAAACTGTTTGTCAAGTTTCAGGTAATCGCGGCCAAAATATCCTGATAGATATAAGCGGTCTTTCCCGCCCAGGGTGTAGTTCATTTTTGCATTCAGATCATAAAAATAAAGTTTGTTATTGCGCATGGCCGGGTTTTTGGCAAATACTGTAAAAATATCGGCGTAAGATCTTCTGCCCGAAATAAGATAAGATGATTTACCTTTTTGAATTGGCCCTTCAAGGTTTAGCTTTGTGGAGATGAGCCCGATGCCGCCGCTTACAGCAAAGTTCTGGTTATTGCCTTCGTTCATTTTTATATCCAGTACCGATGATAACCGGCCACCGTATTGCGCGGGCATACCGCCTTTGTACACGGTAATATCTTTCACAACATCCGGGTTGAAAGTGGAAAAGAAACCCATCAGATGTGACGCGTTGTACACATTGGCTTCGTCAAGCAAAATGAGGTTTTGATCGGCAGAACCGCCACGAACATAAAAACCACTGTTGCCATCACCAGCAGATTTGATGCCGGGAAGTAGCTGAATAGCTTTTAGAATATCTCTTTCACCTAAAAGCATCGGGATCGTTTTTATCTCGCTCATAGTCAGTCTTTCCACCCCCATTTGCGGACTAGAAATGGTTCGCCCGCGTGTATTTGCCGTAACGCTTACAGCTTCAAGGTTTATAATTTCTTCGGGCAGGGTAATATTTTTTATAAGATTACCGGTAAGATTTATTTGTTCAATCACTGTTTCATATCCAACTGATGAAAACTGGATTTCATACGTTCCTGCATTTAGGGTAAGCGAATAAAAACCGTATTCATTACTATTGGTGCCAGCCTGTCCGTCTGCCATCCTGATATTAGCATTGATGATCGTTTCGCCTGAGCGCTCGGATTTTACCGTTCCGCTAATGGTAAACTGCTGGGCAAGGCATTCATTTATTAAAAAAGTAAATATTATGAAGCAAAGAAAGTATTTCATTCATTTAAAATAACGCTATCCCGCTATCTTAGGTGGAAAGATAAAAGAGAACGGCTTGTTTATAAAATGCCTGCCTAAAATACCTAAAAATTCAGGATATTGTTTAAGCTTGATGCCCCGTGCTTTAACAGCTACAAAAAACGCCAGAGAAAAGCTAATCAAAAAGTTAAAAAAACCAATGCCCAATACGCCAAAAAACACAGTAAGCAGATAATTGAGCGGGATGTTTTCCAAGCCAAGCCCATATACACCCAGGCCCATATTTCCGGATGAAATGGTAATGTGCCGGATGTCGAACGGGACGCCGAATATTTTTCCCAATGGTGCGGCCATACCCAAAAAAAAGCCGAGCGAAATATTGCCGGCGTAAGTGCCCGCGTGTTTTTCCACAAACTGAGCCCATGCATTTCTTTTTTTTGCAGATATTTTAATGTTATAGGAAGGATTGTCGGCTATACGGTCGGCTACATGGCTAAATCGGATCTTGTTTTGAACATACCCGGCTATAATGCCGCTTAAGAAAAGAAACACACCCGTGTTGCAGGCATAAAGCAGCGACAGGCTTTGAAATGGGTGTTGATCCTGCAGCAATTGCAGGGCTGCCCTGCCGGAGGCTAATTTTTCTCCAAAAGCAATATGGTATAACCAAGCCAGAAAATAAGTACCGGGAATTACAATAATAAGATTGCCAAAAAATGAAGCCGTTTGACTGCGCACCACTTTTGCCACGGTTATGGCAAGGTTATTCAAATCTGGCTTGCCAATGTTTTTCTTAGAATCGAGCGAGACGGCTACGGCATTGGCAGTAAAAGCCGGTTGCTTTGTGGCAAGCGTACTGCCGCTTTGATCAATGCTGATAAACCCCACACTATAATTGACACTGTACCAGAAGCCCTGCCAGAAATGAGCGTACTGCAATTTGCCTATAAAAAATTTCAAGATCACCACAATACAAATAATGGCTCCTCCGCCCATAGCGCTTAATATCATATTGGTATAATCGCGCCGTGTAGTGGTAATGTATTTGCCGCCTTTTACACCCTTGTGTTCGGCTATTTGGTACGCAATGTAGCCCACAGCCTGCGAAAAGAAAGCGCGTATACTGTTCTTTGTTTTTTCATTCCTAATAATGATCTTGAACAGATCCACAAACATACCCACATCAAAATTATCATCGTTATCCAGGGCATCAAGCAAAATAAGCATACGCTTCAGACGGGTGCCCAAAATAAGCAGGGAATAGCTTTGTTTAATGCTGGTCCCTTTGCGATCCTGACTTTGCCTGATATAGTCAATTTCGTTTTCTAACTGGTGCAGGACAATCTTAAGCAGAGTTGCCTGTTTTTTGATGTCGTCTGGGTGGCGGTTTATTTGTTGCTGAAGTTCCAGCAACCGCATTCTTTGCACCACAAATGGGTCATCCTGCCGCGATGCCACCGGCGAAATATAGTTTGTAATTTCTTTTTGAAGCCCATTGTTAGCCACCTGGATGGAAAGGACGGTTAGCGAATCCATTAAATGATTACGAAGCCTGCTATCCGTAGCTTGCAATGGAAATTGCAGTAATTCAAAAAAATGGATCCAGGTAGAACGCTTGATGGCTTCTACCCATATATAATCTTTCGGATTATGAAAAACGCAATTAATGACGTAGAGAAAATCATTTTTGTTTTGTTGATCCGGCAAAATTTTATGTTTAACCCGCTTCATTAGCTCGCCCCAAAAATCTCCGCTCAGCGGGATGCCGCTTTCTGTAAAAGCAGCTTCAAGCGATGTATCCTCCATCGTTTGCATAATAGCCTGCTGAAGTTTGATGGCGATCAGTGGTTTTTCTTCAATCAATTCGATCGCTTTCATCAGGTTGGCTTCAGCCACAATAGCAGGTTGCTCTTTGTCTGGCCGAATGGCGTCAAAAAAGGCTTTCAAAAAATTATAACTGCCTTCTTTTGAAGACAAAGGATATTGCTCTTCATTTTTTAAAAGCTGCTCTAAAAATACTTTACCGGATATTTTCTTCTTAAAAAATGCCATTCAGTGTTCGTAAAATGTAGTAATTAAGCGTGTAAAAATAACGATACGAGGTGTTAATTATTGTTTTTGATCAAAGAATGGTAACACTCCAGGTACGTTGCCACAGGCTGCCGGGGTCCAGGCGGTTGATGCCTTCTTTGTTTTCAAGCAATTGATCGGAATGTTCACTATCAGCTATGCCGCACCAGGGTTCTATGCAAATAAAGTTTGCATTTTTTGCAGCCCAGATACCGAGATATGGAAAGCCGCCAAAATTGAACCTGATTCCTTTGCCGCTTTTTAATGAGAGTAGTTTTACACTTTCTAAAGCCATGTGTTTGAACACGATCGCATCTTTTTGAAACAAGTCTTTTTTCAAATGGATCGTGTCAGTATTGTTTAAAAATGGAACAGGTTCAGCCGCAATCAGGCCTTCAGGCGTAATTGGCCACCTGCCGACATTTCCCTTTTTGTTAAATACCAATGCATAGTCTTCATAACTTTCGTGTAAGAACTGAGGTACTTTAAATGCAGGATGGCCGCCCACAGAAAAATACATTGTACCATCGCCAGTGTTGTGTACAATGTAAGTAACAGAAAGCGACGCGCTATTTATGATGTAAAGAATAGACAATTGAAACGGGAACGGATAAACTGCCAGGGTACTGTCATCGCTATTCAATGTAAATAAGAGGCTGTTACTTGTCTGACTTTTTAGAATAAAATTTTTATCACGCGCAAAACCATGCCTTGGCAGATTGAAACTACTTCCTTTAAAGAAATAAGTATTATTTTTTAATGTGCCAACGATCGGAAACAGAACCGGTGATCTTTTGCCCCAGAACTGTTCATCGCCGCTCCACATATATTCTGTATTAGTAAGCTTATTATATAAGCTTTGAAGTTCAGCGCCGTGCGCATCAACTGTCACGCGTATGGTTTCAGTTTGGATCGTGTAGTGCATGTATAATAATATATAGCTGGTAGTGCGTATAATACTTTACTGGCAGACTAAAGAAATTTTTGTGCCGTAAGCCATTTTTTCAATTCGTCCATCCATTTTTTATTTGATGTGGAATTGTTCATGCCAAACCCGTGACCGCCGCTATCATAATAAAATGCAGCAGCCTGCACATTGTTTTTTAGCAATGCATTTTTATATACTTCGCTGTTCATGTAGTTGACGCCGGTGTCATCTTTAGCATGTACCAAAAAAGCCGGCGGCGTTTTTTTAGTTACGTTTAATTCATTTGAATACTTATTGATCTTAAACGCAGATGGTTTTTTACCGATCAGGTTATCACGACTGCCTTTGTGTGTAAGGCTGTCTGTAAAACTGATGACAGGATATACCAACACAGAAAAGGCTGGCCTTAAAGAAATTTTTTTTGGGTTGGATATCAGCACCTCATCATACCTTGTAGAAAGCGAAGCCGCCAGGTGGCCGCCTGCAGAAAATCCCATAATGCCAATTTTTTTAGAATTCAATCCCCACCGGCTGGCATTTTGACGCACCATTTGCATGGCTCTTTGTGCATCCTGCAGCGGCGCAATGGATTTGTCAAGCATGGTCTTATCATTGGGCAGGCGATATTTTAAAACAAACGTGGTAATGCCCCATTCATTCAAAGCCCTTGCCACATCGCTACCTTCGTGGCTGGCTGCTAATATTCTGTAACCCCCGCCAGGGCATATGATCACCGCGGTGCCGTTGGGTTTGGCGGGTTTGTAAATCGTAAGTGTGGGAACAGTTACATTGCTGATTCTTAAGATGCCTTTTGCATCCGTTTCTCCTTTTTCCACATTTTCTGATGGCTTATTGTTGGGTATCACATCATACAAATGAATTTCTTCCTGGGCCATCGTCATGATTGAAAGGATTAAGCCTATAAACAGCAAAGTATAGCGCATAAAAAAAACTTTATTCAAAGTTAACCTTCGCTACCGACCAAAACTCATCTAATTTAATTATTCTTTCTTTTAAAAAAGAAATGATCCCGGGCCAACTTTCTCTTTTCATAATGTTGACGCCATGTTTTTCTGTATAGATTTTTGATACTGCGGCGCCGTCTTCATCGTAGGTGTTTTCTATCCAGTTCCAATCATTGCCACAAATGCCGGTAAAGATCTGTTTAAGTGCTATAAACGTATTGTAGTTTTCTGTACGCTCTTCTGCAACGGGGTTTTTAATTTCAATGGCTATAGAACAAGCTTTCGTATCAGCATCCATCCTGAAATAAATATGCCTGATGCCTGTTTTATAATTTACCCAGTTGATGGAGTGGCCATCGGCATTAGGAATGGGTTTCAGATACATGCCAAAAGAAGTCCAAAATTCTTTTTTGGTATTTGATTTTTCGGCCCTGCTATACATTTATCTGTATTGTTTTAAATCAAGAACGTAGCGAATCACCTCTGCTATCAGGTAGTTTTCATTTTTTTCCGGTAGCTCTTAAACAGACTTTGCCACCTCAGGTTCAGCACGCCTAAAATGCCTTCTTTTATGATGCCTTTGTTCATTTTGCTTTGGCCTTCAGTACGGTCCTGAAATATGATGGGAACTTCTTTTATCTTAAAGCCCAGTTTCCAGGCGGCATATTTCATTTCTATTTGAAAGGCATAACCAACAAAACTAACGTTGTCAAGATTAATGGCCTCCAGCACTTTTGAGGTGTAGCAAATAAAACCTGCTGTGGGGTCTTTCACTGGCATCCAGGTAATAAGGCGCGTGTACAACGAACCGCCTTTTGAAATAATGATGCGGCTTGCGGGCCAGTTTATAAAGCCGCCGCCTTTTACATACCTGCTGCCAATGGCCACATCTGCGCCGCCGGTTTCGCAAGCTTCATGCAGCCTTAATAGATCTTTTGGATTGTGAGAAAAATCAGCATCCATCTCAAAAATGTACCGGTAATTATTCTTCAGCGCCCATTTAAAGCCATGAATGTAGGCTGTGCCCAGCCCAAGTTTTCCTTTTCTTTCTTCAATAAAAAGTTTGTATGCAAATTTTTGCTGTAAAGATTTTACTATGTCAGCAGTGCCATCAGGCGAGCCGTCATCAATGATCAAAACATGAAAATCTCCGGGCAAATCAAATACAGCATGGAGGATGTTTGAAACATTTTCCTTTTCATTGTATGTCGGTATGATCACTACTTTTTGCATGTGGTAATTGAGTAGGCTATTGCTAATTGATCGTTTAACAGAGTTGAAAAGTAAAATATTCTTTCTTAAGGCATAGTTGAGATCAAACCTTTTTTAATTTACTGCGTGTAAATATTTCGGTAAGCTTTTGCTTGGTGTGCTGTGGAAAATCGCCCCGCATCATCCAATCGTAATACTGCGGTTCTCTTTTCAGTACATCGGCAACAGGCTGGCCTTTGTATTTGCCAAAGTTGAAAACTTCTACACCATTGTCCATTATAAACCTGCGCGCAAAATCAACAATACACTCCTCACCAATTACTTTATTAATGGATTCTATGGTGTTTCCGAGTTCAGGGTAGCGCTCTAATTGCGCCAGTAATACTTCGTAAGTTGCATGAGCATCCGCTTCTGCAGAGTGGGCGTCGTCAAGCGATTTATTGCAATAAAACCTGTAAGCGGCTGTTAAAGTGCGCTGCTCCATTTTATGAAAAATATTTTGTACGTCTACCAATTTGCGTCCTTTCATGTCAAAGTCAACGCCCACACGTAAAAATTCTTCCACAAGTAACGGTACATCAAAGCGGTTGGAGTTATACCCTCCCAAGTCGCAGCCATCCAGCATTTGCTTCAGTTCCTGCGCTGCCTGTGCAAAGGTTGGCGCGTCTTTTACCATCTCGTTGGTGATACCATGTAAGTCGCTCGACGTTTTGGAGATCGGCATTTCAGGATTAATGAGTTTGCGTTTTACGCTCTTGTTGCCATCAGGTAAGATCTTTATAATGGCTATTTCAACGATACGATCTTTGCCAAGGTTCATACCGGTAGTTTCAAGGTCAATAAACGCGATTGGCTTGGTAATGTGCAGCATACGAATCAAAATAAAATTAGGCGGCTAAGATAGTCAATTAAGTAATGATGGGTGATGCATTTTAAAAAACTTGTAAAAAATCCTATTCTGTTACACAAACTTCTCTATATTTGCCCCGCAATGCAAAATTTAATACATATCCATCATCATTTTACAAACTTACACAGGTAAGCCGGTGGTGCTATGTATCAACTTATATTCAAAGGCTTACACTCTGTAAGCCTTTTTTGTTTGAAAAAATGATCCATTTATGAAAGAAAAACTCAGAATCGCGGTACAAAAATCAGGCAGGCTCAGCGAAGACTCTTTGAAACTTTTGAAAGAGTGCGGCATAGGCATACCTAATGGCATCAACCAGTTAAAAATTGCCACCGAAAATTTTGAAGCAGAAATTTTATTTCTGAGGGATGATGATATTCCCGAGTATGTGGCAGATGGCGTTGCAGATATTGGCTTTGTGGGCGAAAATGTGGCGCTTGAAAAAAACAAAGAAACGCAGGTAATAGAAAAGCTTGGCTATGGAAAGTGCCGCTTGAGCATAGCGTTGCCAAAAACAAAAAAGTCTAAAGAACTGAGCGACCTGAATGGTATGAAGATCGCCACAAGCTATCCGGTGATCTTAAAAAAATGGTTGAAGCAAAATAAACTGAATGCAGAAATTCACACCATCAGCGGTTCTGTAGAAATAGCGCCACGCATAGGCCTGGCCGATGCCATCTGCGACCTAGTAAGCTCTGGCAGCACGCTGTTCAGCAATGAGCTGTATGAGTTTGAAACCATTTTAAAATCAGAAGCGGTACTTATCTCAGGAAAAAATATTTCCGCTAAAAGAAAAGAACTGCTGGAGAAACTGCTGTTTCGCATACGTGCTGTTCGCAAAGCAAAAAATAATAAATATGTATTGCTGAACGCGCCTAATGATAAAATAAAAGAAATTACCAGGTACCTGCCCGGCCTTAACAGCCCTACTATTGTGCCTTTGGCAAAACAGGGATGGAGCTCTGTACACTCAGTGATCAGCGAGTCTGATTTTTGGAACGTAATTGAGCAGCTGAAAGCAGCAGGTGCAGAAGGTATTTTGATTATTCCCATTGAAAAGATGATTGATTAAATTATTTGGCCAGTTATGAAAATCTATATCAATCCTGAAAAAAATAAATGGGCAGATATTTGTCGGCGTCCATTGCAGGATAACAGCCAATTGGTTCCGATTGTGCAAAAAATTATCAGCGATGTAGTCAAAAACGGTGACCGCGCATTAAAAAAATATGCTGAAAAATTTGATGGAGTGGTTTTGAAAAAGCTGGCCGTAACAGACGAGGAATTTGAAGCCGCTGATAAAAATATTTCTGCAGATTTGAAGCATGCTTTACAGCAGGCAAAAGAAAATATTTTTAAATTTCACAGCACGCAAATAGAACCTGGAGATAAAGTAAATATGGCGCGGGGTATTACTTGCTGGCGCGAAGTCAGGGCTATTGAAAAAGTGGGATTTTACATTCCGGGTGGCTCGGCGCCTTTGTTTTCTACAGTTTTAATGCTGGGGGTGCCAGCTATGATAGCAGATTGTAAAGAAATGATCCTTTGTACACCCAGCGATCAAAACGGCAAAATTCACGACGCGATCCTGGTGGCAGCGAAGATGTGCAATATTTCAATGGTGTATAAAACAGGCGGCGCACAGGCCATAGCCGCTATGGCATATGGAACTGAAACTGTGCCCGCCGTGTTTAAAATTTTTGGTCCCGGAAACCAATATGTAACCACTGCAAAGCAACTTGTTCAAAACGTTGTGGCTATTGATATGCCTGCAGGCCCTTCAGAGGTACTGGTGATTGCTGATGAAACTTCAAACGCGGAATTTGTTGCGGCAGACCTGCTGGCGCAGGCTGAGCATGGCGCAGACTCGCAGGTAGTATTGGTAGCCACCAAAAAAGAAATTTGTAAAGCTGTGCAAAAAGCCATTCAGTCGCAATTGAAGGCTTTGGAAAGAAAGCCGATCATTCAAAAAGCGCTGGAACATTGCAGGATGATAGTTGTAAACAATTCTGAAGAAGCCGTAGCTTTTTCAAATTATTATGCTCCCGAGCATTTGATACTGGCTTGTAAAATAACCGATCAGCTATTAAAACAAATTACTACTGCAGGTTCGGTGTTTATTGGCAATTACTCACCTGAAAGCGCCGGTGATTATGCAAGTGGTACCAACCACACTTTGCCAACAAATGGTTACGCTGCCATGTACAGCGGAGTGTCTGTAGATAGTTTTTGTAAAAAAATTACGTTTCAAAAATTAACCAAAATAGGGTTACGGTCATTGGCCAACACCATTACTACGATGGCTGAAGCTGAAGGCTTGCAGGCACACAGCAACGCGGTTAAAGTAAGGATGCAGACTGTAAATAGCTGATCTGAAAATGTAGAAAAATAAAAGCAATGGAATTCAATCTTCAAAATCTGGTACGTGAAAATATTCTCAACCTTCAACCTTATTCCACAGCGCGCCACGAGTTTAGCGGAGAAGCAAGTGTGATGCTGGATGCCAATGAAAACTCAATTGGATCGCCAATAGTTTTACATGCCAATCATAAAGAGGAGCGGCTCAATCGATACCCCGACCCTGTGCAGCATGCATTAAAACAACGTATCAGCACCATTAAAGGCGTTGCTGTAGAAAATATATTTACCGGAAACGGCAGCGATGAAGCTATTGACGTTTTATTCCGCATTTTTTGTGAGCCCGGATTTGATAATATTATTACGCTGCCACCCACTTATGGAATGTATGGCGTATCTGCTGCCATTAATAACGTGCAGGTAAAAGAAGTACCGCTCACCAAAGATTTTCAAATGGATATACAGGCTATTGCCCACGCAGTGGATGATTACACTAAAATGATTTTTATCTGTTCACCCAACAATCCCAGCGGCAACAGTATTATCCGGCAGGATATTGAGATTATTCTGAATAATTTTGATGGCATTGTTGTGGTAGATGAGGCTTATATTAATTATGCAAGACAAAAAACACTGTCGCTGCAGTTAATGGATTATCCCAACCTGGTGGTTTTACAAACCTTCTCAAAAGCATGGGGGCTGGCTGCGTTGCGCCTGGGGCTTGCCTTTGCAAGTGAAGAGATTATCAATATCATGAACAATGTCAAATATCCTTATAATATCAACATTGCCACACAGGAGCTGGCCTTGCAAGCCTTGCAGGATGTAGATAAGGTAAACCGTTGGACGAAGGAAACCATCGCAGAGCGCGAGACTTTGGAAAAAAATCTGGGAGATTTGCCTCAGGTTCAAAAGGTATATCCCAGCGATGCTAATTTTTTACTTGTAAAAATGGAACATGCGGATAATATTTTTAAATATTTGCAGAGGCATGGAATTATTGTGCGCAACAGAAGCAATGTTAAAGGCTGTGAAGGTTGCTTACGTATAACTGTGGGCACAGCTAAGGAAAATCAATTACTAATAGACGCATTAAAAGCATTTGACAGGGAAGCAGTAAACTGACACGTCATTGCTTTCATAAAAACTTGATATGAAAAAAGTATTGTTTATAGATCGTGATGGAACGCTGATAAATGAAGCGCCGCCCACTTACCAGTTGGATTCGTTTGACAAGATCACTTTTTATCCCGGTATGTTTACGTGGATGGGTAAAATTGCCCGTGAAATGGATTTTGAACTGGTGATGATCACCAATCAGGACGGGCTGGGAACAGCAAGTTTCCCCGAAGATAGCTTTTGGCCGCCGCATCATCTCGTGATGCGTAATCTTGAAAGTGAGGGCATCTTTTTTAAAGAAATACTTATAGACAGAACTTTTCCTGAAGAGAACGCGCCTACCCGTAAGCCTGGTACGGGTTTGCTTCAGCATTACATCAATAACCCCGAATATGATATGGCTGGTTCTTTCGTTATTGGCGATCGTATTACTGACATACAGCTTGCCAAAAACCTTGGCTGCAAAGGCATTTGGCTCAATTTGGATGAAGCGCTTGGCGCTGCAGAAATTGCTGATACTTTAAAAGACCTTGCCGCTACCATTGCATTAAAAACAAAAAGTTGGGAAGATATTTATGCTTACCTGCAAATGAAAGAACGCAGGGTACAGCATGTGCGCAATACCAATGAAACAAAGATCCGTATCGAAATTAATTTGGATGGTACGGGGCAATGCGACATACAAACCGGCCTTGGTTTTTTTGATCATATGCTGCACCAGTTAGGCCGCCATAGTGGGATTGATCTAAAAATTAATACCGATGGTGATTTGCATATAGATGAACATCACACCATTGAAGACACAGGCATTGCGTTGGGCGAAGCATTTGGAATGGCACTGGGTAATAAAGCAGGAATGGAACGTTATGGTTTTTTATTGCCTATGGATGACTGCCTGGCACAGGTGGCCATTGATTTTGGCGGCAGACCATGGCTGATGTGGGAAGCAGAATTTAAACGCGAGAAAATTGGTGAGATGCCAACAGAAATGTTCTACCATTTCTTTAAATCGTTCAGCGATGCTGCAAAATGTAATTTAAACATTAAAGCAGAAGGAGAAAATGAACATCATAAAATTGAATCTATTTTCAAGGCTTTTGCAAAAGCCATAAAAATGGCTGTAAAAAGAGCGCCCGGAAACAACCAGTTGCCCAGTACCAAAGGTGTTTTATAGATAAAGTAGTTATATCAATGAACGTAAAGATTATAAAATACAACGCGGGTAATGTACGTTCTGTTCTTTTCGCACTGGAACGCATGGGCGTCAATGCAGACGTAACAGACAATGCGGAAGAAATTTTATCTGCAGATAAGATCATTTTTCCCGGAGTAGGAGAGGCAAGCACTGCTATGGAATACTTAAGGCAGCACCAGCTGGATGAAGTAATCAAAGCAGCGAAACAACCCTTGCTGGGCATTTGTTTGGGATTGCAACTGCTTTGCAGGCACAGCGAAGAAAATGATACAACCTGTTTGGGGATCTTTGATGCAAGTGTGAAAAAGTTTGTAAGTGATAACATGAAAATTCCGCAAATAGGGTGGAACACGATCCATCCGAAAGAGCAACAGTTATTTAAAGATGTGCCGGACCATTCTTATTGTTATTTTGTGCACAGCTATTATGCAGAGCTGACTCCGGAAACCATTGCAACTACTGTATATGCAAATGAATTCAGCAGCGCGCTTCAAAAAGATAATTTTTACGGCGTACAATTTCACCCCGAAAAAAGCGCCGCAGCAGGCGAGCAGATATTGAAAAATTTTTTAGAATTATAACATCATGCAAATTATACCCGCCATTGATATTATTGACGGCAAAGCCGTGCGACTGGTAAAAGGCAATTACAGTGAGAAAACAATTTATAATGAAAACCCCCTTGACGTGGCTTTGCAGTTTGAAGATGCAGGCCTGCAGCGACTGCATATGGTAGATCTTGACGGCGCAAAAGAGGGGAAAGTGAGAAATTGGAAAGTGCTTGAAACCATTGCCGGTAAAACAAAGTTGGAAATAGATTTTAGCGGCGGCATCAGCAGTGAAAAAGATGTGCAGATCGCTCTTGACAGCGGCGCGCGCTATGCTGCAATAGGAAGTATGGCAGTAAAAAAGCCCCAGCTTGTTCAGGAGTGGTTAAATATATTTGGCGTTGAAAAATTCATCCTGGGTGCAGATGTGCTGGATGAAAAGATCATGATCAAAGGCTGGACGGAAGCAACCGATGTGAATG
>JAFAFV010000175.1 GCA_023423285.1 Bacteroidota bacterium | reverse complement strand
CGTCAACTTTATCTTTTTTATTGATATCGCGTACGCCATAGCCTTTTTGGAGTATCACTTTCCCATCTTTCACCACCGCAATCGCCAGGCCGGGAACTTTCCATTGCCGCATTCCGCGTTCAATATAGCTGTCAAGGCTATCAGAAATAAAGGACGGCACTTGTGCCGCCGATTGAAAAAAGCAAAAAATGAATAGCGCTGCAAAAACTTTTTTCATGCGTGTATGTTTTTAGTGCGCCGCATTGCGGCTGTTAAATGCCACTTGTAATACGCCATATTCATCATTTCCGTTGGTATGCAATTTTGATAATGGGTTTGTGGCTCAAAAATAATGTATTCACGAGCATGAATGAAATATGCCATGAAGTAATGTTTAGTAAACAATCAAAAAAAATGCAGCTTCTAACAAAGAAGCTGCACGGGCACAGTTATTTATTTTTTAAACCTTATTGATACTCGCCATATACATCTACAAGCGCGCCGGATATCTCACCCAGCGTACATTTTTCTTCAACGGCTGCCAACACGGTTGGCATCAGGTTTTCAGTAGTTACGGCTTTTGCTTTCAGTTCGGCAATCAGGCGGTCGCACTCACTTTGGTTGCGGTTGTTACGAAGCGTTTGCAACTTTTGCACCTGGCCTTCGCGTATGTTATCATCTACTTTTAAAATGGGCGTATCGTTGTGTTCTTCCACCTGAAATTTATTTACACCCACGATGATTTTTTTATTCTCTTCAATGCCGCGCTGGTATTCATAAGCGCTGCGCGCGATTTCATCCTGTATAAAACCCTCTTCAATGGCTGTTACGCTGCCGCCCATCGCATCAATTTTGGCGATCAACTCTGTGGCTTTGTCTTCTATTTCCTGCGTTAGCGCTTCCACATAATAAGAACCGGCCAGTGGGTCAACCGTTTCGGTTACGCCACTTTCAAAAGCCACAATTTGCTGAGTGCGCAGTGCAATGCGAGCGGCTTCTTCGGTAGGAAGGCTCAACGCTTCATCAAAACCGTTGGTGTGTAATGATTGTGTGCCACCCAGCACTGCTGCCAGCGTTTGAATGGTAACCCGGCTGATATTATTTTGGGGCTGCTGCGCCGTTAAAGTGCTGCCACCTGTTTGTGTGTGAAATCGAAGGGCCATAGCTTTAGGATCAGTGGCGCCCAGTTCTTTCATCATCTTAGCCCACATTCTCCTTGCAGCCCTGAACTTTGCCACTTCTTCCAGTAAATTATTATGGGCATTGAAAAAGAACGACAGGCGTTTGCCAAAAACGTTAATGTCCAAACCTTTATCCAGCGCGGCTTTTACATAAGCTTTACCATTGCTTAGCGTGAAGGCAATTTCCTGCACGGCATTGCTTCCCGCTTCGCGGATGTGGTAACCGCTGATGGAAATGGTGTTCCATTTTGGCAACTCATTACTGCACCATTCAAAAATATCTGTAATAATGCGCATGGATGGTTTAGGTGGAAAACGGTATGTACCTCGTGCGGCATATTCTTTTAAAATATCGTTTTGAATGGTGCCGGATATCTTCTTTATATCTGCACCCTGTTTTTTAGCCTGTGCCACATACATGCTCAATAAAATAAATGCGGTGGCATTAATGGTCATGCTGGTAGAAACCTCTTCCAGCTTGATGCCGTTGAATAAAATGCCGATGTCATCAATACTGTCAATGGCCACACCTACTTTGCCTACTTCACCTTCGCTTAAAGCGTGGTCGCTGTCGTAACCAATTTGCGTAGGCAGGTCAAATGCCACGCTAAGACCCATCACACCCTGAGACAGGAGGTAGTGGTAGCGTTTATTACTTTCTTCAGCAGTGCTAAAGCCCGCATACTGGCGCATCGTCCATAAACGGCCGCGGTACATGTCTTTTTGTACGCCCCGGGTAAAAGGATAAGTTCCGGATATCTCGTCGAGCTTTTCGGCGGGAGGGAGGTCGGCAGCCGTGTACAATGGCTTTACTACAATGTTACTATCTGTTAAGATGGTTTTTTCTTCCATGGTCTTTCGTTTAAACTATAAGCGAAGTTACATTGAAAAACGACCATGATATGCACAGAACGCCTTAACCTGATATAAATCATAAATCTGTAGTGCGAAGCAATATCAGCTCTTAAGGGTCTCGCATTCGAGTATTTTCATCACTATTTTTTCTTCTTTGGTAAGCCCTGCTATATTATCGTCTTCTTCTATCTGGTCCAGTTCCTCCATATATTGTTCAATACTGTGGTTTTCATACAGGTTGATGATAAGGGGATGTACATAATACTTTTTGCACACGCTACGTGTATTGCCCAGGTGTTGTGCTACTTTATCCAGTGCTTCGTTGATCTTGCGTTTGGCATCGGTAACCGTTTCAAAATTGCCCAGTTCCTTAAATGCCAGAAAGGCGTTGACCGTGCCCGACCAGGTTCTGAAATCCTTAGCAGTAAAATCTTCCCCGCTGATCTCCCTGATATAGTTATTTACCATGCCTGAATCAATGCTTTGCCGCCCGCCTTCTTCATCTATATACTGAAACAGTTCCTTGCCGGGTATTTCTTTGCATTGAGAAACGATTCTGGCGAGTTTGCGGTGCCTGATATTAATATCGTGCAAAATGCCTTTTTTACCTTTAAATGAAAACATTAACTGAGATCCCTTTATGTCCACGTGCTTATCTTTAAGCGTGGTCAATCCAAAAGATCCGTAAAGTTTTTCATACACGTTGTTGCCCACGCGAATATTGGTACGTTCCATCAGGCTTACCACAGCAGCCAGCACTTTACGCTGACAAAGCCCTGCTAAGGAAAGGTCTTGTTCCAGATTGAGCCGTATCTGGGGCAGCACTTTACCAAACTGCACCATCCGGTAATACTTGGTATGGTTGCGCAACTGGTTCCAGGCGGGGTGGTAGCGGTATTGTTTGCGGTTTCTCTTGTCGAAGCCTGTTGCCTGCAAGTGCCCGTTTTCAAGCGCGCAAATCCAAACATTTTCCCAGGCGGGCGGTATCACCAGTTTCTTAATACGATCCAGGTCGGCTTTAGTTTTTAAGGGCTTGTTTTTGTATATATATTGAAAACTTTTGCCGCGCCTTTTGCGCGTGATGCCAGCCTGCCCGGAGTCGTTTACATATACCAGATTCACAAAGGCTGCTGTTTTTACCGGGTCGTTGATAAGCTTAGCAATTTTTTTAGGAGCAATTTTTTCAAGCTCTATTTCCTGCATATACCTTTTTATGATGTACACCTGTAAAATTCGTGCCGGATCATGTGCAGCACTTACCGGCAGTTGCCAAAAACCTTTTTCACTGCAATTGGTTATTTTTGTAGTATGACAGAAACAGTTAGCACCAGCCCGGTTACCTTTACTACCGGCGCTGTAAATGAAATTAAGAGACTGATGGCTGAACCCGGTTTTGATTCCACACAAATTTTAAGGGTGGGTGTGAAAGGAGGGGGCTGCTCGGGTATGAGCTATATTTTAGGTTTTGATAGAAAAGACGACAATGATAAGTGTTTTGAAATTGAAGGCATCCCCTGTGTAATGAACAAAGCACACGAGCTATACCTCGCGGGCATTGAAATAGACTGGGAAGACGGCCTGAACAACCGTGGGTTTACATTTTCCAACCCTAATGCCTCCAGCACCTGCGGCTGCGGTACCAGTTTTGCCGTTTAATCATCAGTATGCCAACCATTCATTACACGCATTGCCCCGTCTGTAAGTCAGATAAGATTACGAATCTTTTTTCTGTAAAAGATTACACTGTTAGCGGCGGTCAATTCACCATAGCAGAATGTATGCATTGCACCCTGCGGTTTACGCAAGATGTGCCTACGCAAGATCAAATTGGTGCTTATTACAAATCAGAAGACTATATTTCACACACCAATACTAAAAAAGGCCTCATCAATAGTTTGTACCAGAATGTACGAGGTATCACAATGAAACAAAAAGCTGCAACTGTAAAGCAATATACAGGCTTGCAAAAAGGTTCACTGCTGGATGTGGGTTGCGGAACCGGGAGTTTTTTGCACGCCATGCGGGTGCAGGGTTGGCAGGTGGCCGGACTGGAGCCTGATGCTGATGCCCGCGAAATGGCGCAGCAACTTTATGGTTTGGCGGTGCAGCCTTCTCACCAAATTTTTGAACTTTCTTCCGATACTTATAATGCGATCACTTTGTGGCATGTGCTGGAGCATGTGCACCAGTTGCACGAATATGTGGCCCAACTCAAACAGCTGTTAACTCAGAACGGAAAACTTTTCATCGCGGTACCCAACTATACCAGTCGCGATGCACAGACTTATGGCACCTACTGGGCGGCCTATGATGTTCCCCGCCATCTTTACCATTTTTCTCCGCAAAGTATGAACGTTTTGCTGCAACAACATGGATTAAAGGTAGTGCAGCATTTGCCCATGTGGTTTGATAGTTTTTACGTAAGCCTGCTCAGCAGTAAGTATAAAACAGGCTCTGTAAAATATGCTTCGGCGACTTTACATGGCCTTGCTTCCAACTTAGGCGCATTGGGCAATGTGACTGCATGCAGTTCTGTAATTTATATAATAGAGAATCAATAAATGAAGTTATTGCCCTAATTGTATTTCATATAACTCTGGCCATAATTTGCCAGTAATATATATCTTTTTGGTGTCTGCATCGTAAGCAATGCCATTCAGCACTTTGTCAGCATCATTTATAAAGCCCAGTCTGCTGATAATCTGCGAAAGATCCATGCGGCCCTTTACCTGCCCGTTATTGGGATCAATTTTAAAAATAAACGGGCTGCCCCATTGGTTGGCGTATACAAAACCATCTATATATTCCAGTTCATTAATATTGCCCAGCAGCTCTCCGCTTACAGTAACCGATTGGCTGCGCAGCAACTGGAAACTGGAAGGATCATAAAAATAAAGATTGCTGGTACCATCGCTTACTATAAGCTCTTTACCGTTATGTGTAATACCCCATCCTTCGGTATTGATGGAAAATTCTTTCACTTTTTTAAAGTCTGGGAGCGTGTATGCAAATACTACTTTGCTGGTCCAGGTAAGCTGGTACACCGTATCGTTAAGTATAGTGATGCCTTCTCCAAAATACTGGCCGGGCAGTTTCAGTTCTTTTTCAGGCCTGCCGGTTTCTAAGTTCACGCGCATTAGATAAGAGCCTTTTCCCTGTGTATCTGCATCGGATCCGCCGGTACCTTCGTATAACTGCCCTTTGTAGATAACAAGGCCCTGTGTAAAAGCTGCTGTATCGTGCGGATAAACTTTTACCACCGAGTAGCCAATAGTGGCAACAGGCGCAGCGGCTGGTGCATCAGCATCAGTGGTGCTACTTTCATCATTTTTGCAGGAAGCAAAAAGAAAAGTGATCATTAAAGCAGCAATGAGGTATGTGAATTGATTCTTCATAAAAAAAACAATAGTTTACAAAAATAGCAGAAACCTGCCGGTCAAAAAGAATAAACGCTAACAACCGCTCAATGTTTTGGTGAAATCGGCAGATATTGTTTTCTTGCGCCATCATTTTTTGGTATGCGTGGAAAAAAAGACGAATCTTTAGTGCTCATCGTGCTGTCCTTTTTGGCAGTGTACATTATATGGGGTTCCACTTATTTTTTTATTGAACGAGCGGTTCGGCATTTGCCGCCCATGGTCATTGGTTCTGTCAGGTTCATGGTTTCAGGTCTCGTCATGATTTTGTGGATCAAACTAAGAGGTGAAAAATTGTGGGACCGCAGGGCTGTAAAATATTCGTTCCTGAGCGGTTTGCTGCTTTTATTTGTGGGCAATGGCGCGGTGATATGGGCAGAACAATACCTGCAAAGTTCTTTCGTGGCCATTTTCCTGGCCAGTTCGCCTATATGGTTTCTGGCATTTGACAAGCCGCAATGGAAAGCTAATTTTTCGAGTAAACTCACGCTACTGGGTGTATTTGCCGGCATTATTGGTGTAGTACTCCTTTTTTATGAAAAGATGGAAGCCGGCAGAATGGGCCTGTCGCTGTTGCCACTGCTTGTGATCACTATTGGTAATATCGGCTGGACCTTTGGTTCGCTTGTATCAAAATACAGGGTTAAAAACATCTCTCCGTCTGTAAACTCTGCCTGGCAAATGCTTTCCGCAAGTATTATGTTTACCCTGTTTGGATTTATAGACGGGTCATACCAATCTACTAACTGGCAGGCCGTGCCTGCCGAAGCCTGGCTAAGCCTTTTGTACCTGATCGTTTTTGGTTCCATCATTGGCTACAGCGCTTACGTGTATTTACTGGAACACCGCAACCCTACACAGGTAAGTAGTTACGCCTATGTAAACCCGTTGGTTGCAGTACTTTTAGGCGTATTTCTCAACAGTGAAAAAATCTCTTTACTACAATACACAGGTCTCGCGGTAATCCTCTTTAGTGTATTGTTCATCAACGTGGCAAAAAGAAAAAAGGCGAAGCAGCAAAAAATAATGCTTGCAGAAAATGCTTAGGGCTTGTTTAAAAGTAAGACAGGTAACCTCTCAATTTACCGGTATTGTCTATCATTAAAGCCGGTGCAGGAAACTTCAGGCAGTTGAGCAGAAAGAACGTGGTATTCAAAAATTTACTTTTGGTTTTAATGCGTGTCAAATCTATATCGGGTGCCAGGTAAAATTGCCTGGTGCGCATCACGTCGTGCCGCGAAATCAAATTTTCCTGCTCATCTTTCCATTCGTTTTTATATCCGCCAAACATGCCATCAGCGCCATAGCCAACGGCTATGTTCAACCAGGCAGGTATGTTACTTTCAGGAAAAAATGATTGGAGGTTTGCGCTCAGCCAGTACGACTGCGCGTTGTAATCTTTCAGCATCCGTTCATTCCAACTGTTGCCAAACAAATTATTTGCGCGGCCTTCAAGGATTGGATCGGTATATTTTTTTTGATGAAATGAAAATTTAAAAACAATACGCTGGTCGTTCCACAATGCCTGCTGGCCAATAAACAGGCCGCTGCCCAGCAAGTTGGCTCCCATATCGCCCCAGCTAAAGCCCCATTTGTCGCTGAAGCCATCCAGCACTTCAATCACGGTTAAAAAACCCGGCCCACTAATGCCCGACAGGACAATGGCTTTTTTATCGCTTGCACCAGCCCATTTCCATGCTTTATAGGTGGCGCCTGTTAGCTGATACACCGTCCAGGTGTGGCCAATTTTATCTACCTGGTTCCATTCGCCATTATCATTATAAAAGTGAAAAGCAGACCGCTTGTATTTTGAATACCAGGACTCGTTCAGGGCATACAGCATGCCGCCATAAATGGCAATACTGCCGGCACCCACCAACCGCTGGCGTTTTTTGCTGACTTGGTCGGATAATATATTTTTAACTGGTAAAGTGTTAATAGTATCTGTTACAATACTGTCTAAGGTGTATGTTCCAGGCTGTGTAATAGATGAATCATTCTGACTATGAAGCCTGCTGCAAAAACACAGTAAAAATATCAGGCCATATAACAGTTGTCTTTTCATTAAACCGCAAAAATAAAGGAATGTAAAAATCATGCTTGCGAAAGTTGGTATTAAATAATTTGTACCTTCAATGCTTAAATATTAATATGTATATGGAGATTGCAATTCAACAAAAAGCAGACCTGTGGTTAGCGGGAAATTTTGATCAGGAAACTAAAAATGCCATATTAAAAATGAAAGAGGAGAATCCGGATGAGCTTGCGGATTCTTTTTATCAGAATCTGGAATTTGGCACGGGCGGATTAAGAGGAATTATGGGTGTAGGCACCAATCGCATAAACAAATATACTGTGGGTATGGCCACACAGGGTTATGCTAATTATTTAAAAGAAGTTTATACTGATACAGCCGTAAAAGTGGCCATTGCACACGACAGCCGCAACAACAGCCGTTTTTTTGCCGAAACAACTGCTGCTGTGTTTGCTGCAAACGGCATTAAGGTTTTTTTGTTTGAAGACCTGAGGCCAACGCCGGAACTAAGCTTTGCCATAAGAGAACTGGGTTGCCAGGGCGGCGTGGTTTGTACTGCCTCGCACAACCCTAAGGAATACAACGGTTATAAAGCTTACTGGAACGATGGCAGCCAACTGGTGCCGCCACATGATAAGAACGTGGTAAAAGAAGTGGAAAAGATACAATCAGTTGATGACGTAAAGTGGAGTGGGGGCGAAGATAATATTACCATCATTGGCAAAGAAATGGATGAGAAGTATATAGAAATGGCGAAGAGCCTAAGCGTGTACCCCGAAGTGATTGCAAAGCAAAGCAATTTAAAAATTGTTTACACACCCATACATGGTACGGGAATAGTGCTGGTACCGCTGGTTTTAGAAAGATTTGGTTTTAAAAATGTGCATATTGTAGATGAACAAAAAGTACCAGACGGTAATTTCCCCACCGTGAGTTACCCCAATCCCGAAGAAAAAGCTACTATGGCAATTGGCCTGGAAAAAGCCAGGGAACTGGACGCCGATATTTTATTAGGCACAGACCCTGATGCAGATCGCGTGGGCATTGGTGTGAAAGACAACCATGGCGAATGGATATTGATGAACGGCAACCAAACAGCCGTACTGGCATTCAACTATATGCTGGAAGCGCGTAAGGAAAAAGGCATAGCCCAACCGAATGATATGATTATTACCACCATTGTAACTACGGGCATGGCTGATGAAATAGCCAAAGCCAATGGCGTGGCCTGCTACCGTGTACTTACCGGTTTTAAATGGATCGCCGAAATGATTCGCCTGAAAGAAGGAAAGGAGCAGTACATAATAGGAGGAGAAGAAAGTTTTGGCCTCATGATCGGTGATAAGATAAGAGACAAAGATGCCATCAGTGCAGTGGCCATTCTTTGTGAAATGGCGGCTTATGAAAAAGACAAAGGCAAAACGCTGTTTGAAAAGCTGGTAGAACTTTACGTGCAATACGGATTTTACAAAGAAGATCTCATTTCCATCACTAAAAAAGGAATGGATGGTCAGCAACAGATTGCTGTCATGATGCAGGGTTACCGCGATAATCCACCCAAAGAAATTGCAGGCAAAAAAGTAGTGCAGTTGCTGGATTACGATACCGGCAAAGGCATCAACCCGCAAACAGGTGAAGAGTGGAAGATCAACCTGCCAAAGTCCAACGTACTTCAGTTTATTACGGAGGATGGTTCGCAAATCTCGGCAAGGCCGAGTGGCACCGAGCCTAAGATCAAATTTTATTTCAGCGTTAAAGAAAATCTGGAAAGCGCAGCGCAATATGATATGGTAAATCAACAGCTTGATGCTAAAATTCAGAACATCATCGAGGCTATGGATTTAAAATAAATACTGCCGCGTAATTTAAAAGCCGCATCATTAAAATTTTGATGCGGCTTCTTTATAAAATTTCCCAAAAATAAAAAGCTGCCACTAATAAGGCAGCTTTTGGAGGGCACAAGCAACAAAAGGGCTTAGTACCAATAGCTTACAGGCCTTGTATGCCTGATATCTGAAACAACCACCCCGCCTTCTGCAGTGGCAAGGCCTTTAAAACCGGAAGTCCAGATGGTATAAATATTTCCTCTCTGCAGGTTCAAAGGCAGCGAAGCCGCCAAAACCGCGGACTGACCTGTTTGCCTTACTTCAATCACCTGGTCAGGACCTGCTTTCAGACTCATAAAATCTGTGGCAGACTGGTACGTAACGCCGGTAACAATAGGTGAGCTCTGTCCTTTAATGTAAAAATCCATAGAAGGCACATCGGGGCTCATGTTGGCAAATTTGATTCTGATCGAATCCTGGCCGGCAGCCCTGGTGGTGTTTTGAATCAGAACGGCATCCATATTGCTGAGCGAGTCCACAATAAACAAGGTGTAATTTTTGTCTTTGTCCAGCGCGATTTCTTTTGTAAGGAGTTTTGTGTCTTCCCCATGCCTGTACACCGAAAGCGAACGATTGCCGGTATACGCCAATTGATTATACAGGTATTTTGTATAAGAGAAATTATACAAATTTAACCTGTTATTATCCAGCGAAAAATCAAGCCGTGGCGATTTTGGGGAACCGTGTACAACGGTTAATACGGCCGCGTCTATTCTTACAATGTCATTGTTTTTTTTACAGGAGGTAAATCCCACGGCGAGCAATAGCATCGCAATAGAAAGGGATTGAATGGGATTAAAAAATTTTTGTTTCATGTTTCTGATATTTTCGTTTTTAAAAGGTAGATTATTTATACAACTATTTAAGACGGCACTTTGTTGAAAAACGCAACAAGCCCGGCGTATTTTTATTGATTTTTATTTTCAGCTAAAAGAAATATCGGCGGATAACAAACTTTTGGCAAACAATTATCTTTGCCCGGGTTTGTAGCACTTACCAGCCGTAAATATGTTGAGCTTAAAATTTGTATCTATTGCTTTTTCTTCATTCCATATCGCTTACACAATTTAAGAACTACCACTACCGGTCTTTTGATTTTAATAAAAAAGTTACAGGTATTTGCGGCAGCAATGGGGTGGGTAAAACCAACCTGCTCGACGCTATTCATTACCTGTGCATTACTAAAAGTTATTTCAGTGCTACTGATGCCATCAATGTACGACACGGTTTGCAGGGCTTCAGGGTGCAGGGTTCGATGGAATTGAATGGCATAACGGAAAATGCGGTTTGCATTTTGCGGGAAAATGGTAAAAAAGAATTTTCAGTCAACAGCGAGCCTTATGTCAGGTTTTCAGAACATATTGGCCGCTACCCCTGTGTAGTTATAGCGCCTGACGATGCTGTGCTGATTACCGGAGGCAGTGAAGAGCGAAGAAGTTTTTTAGACAGCCTGCTTTCTCAAATAGATGCGGAGTATTTGAAAATACTGATAAAGTACAATAAGATATTGCAGCAGCGCAATTCATTTTTAAAATCAACCACAGAAGGCCTTATGGCAGATGAATCTTTGCTGGCAGTGCTGGATGAGCAACTCATTCCTTACGGGGATGCCCTCTTTAAAAAGAGGCGTGATTTTTTGGTAGGTTTTTTACCCAGGGTGAAAAGAATGTATGCGGACATTGCGCGAAATGAAGAAGGGATGACGTTACTTTATGATAGCCGCCTGCTGGAAGCGCCGTACGAAGACTTACTGACAGCCGCCCGGCAAAAAGACCTGATGCTGCAGCGTACCACTGTCGGCATTCACCGTGATGATATTGTAATACAATTACTGCAGCAGCCTTTTAAAAATATTGCTTCTCAGGGCCAGAGAAAAAGTCTGCTGTTCGCGCTGAAACTTACTGAGCTGGATGTAATGAAATCTGAAAAAAAATTTGCGCCCATTCTTTTGCTTGATGATGTATTTGAGAAACTCGATGAATCGCGTATCATCAATCTTTTAAAAAATGTGTGCGTGGAAAATGAGGGCCAGGTGTTTATTACCGATACCAATACTGAAAGGCTCACGCATCATTTAAAGGAGATCAATGCTGATTTTTCCATCATTGAATTATAGCTGTTCTTTCGCAGCCCTGCGCCGGTCGCTTCGCTGTTTGAGATAATAGCACAGCCATAAAAATAACAGCCAGATGGGAATCAGTTCAACAGATACCTTAAGCCCCGTGAGCCACATTATAATGAGCACTCCCACCAAAAATGCAAGGCATATATAATTTGAAAAGGGGTAAAGGAAGGAAGGAAATTTAGTATGCTGGTTTTGAGAAGCTTTTTTAAATTTCAGGTGCGTGTAGCTGATCATTACCCAGTTGATGATAAGTGACGATACAACGAGCGATATTAACACGCTTAATGCTTTTTCAGGAATGATTTTATTGATCAGAATAGTGAAAGCTACGAAAGCGGCTGACATTAAAATAGCATTTACAGGCACATTGTTAGCAGCACTTAGTCTGCCCAAAAACCCCGGCGCGTTGCCTTGCCGTGCCAGCCCGTAAAGCATGCGGCTGTTGCTGTACACGCAACTGTTGTAAACCGAAAGCGCGGCTGTGAGGACTATAACATTCAATGCATTGGCAATTATACTGGTAAAATAAAACGTTTTGCCGAAGGCTGTAAAAGCAAAGCCTTTCAGGCTTTCAAATACTATTACAAACGGGCTGCTGCCTTCTGAAATTTCCGCCCAGGGGGATAAGGAAAACAGGATTACCAATGCGCCTACGTAAAAGATCAGTATCCGGTATATGATCTGGTTGGTGGCTTTGGGAATGTTTTTATCAGGGTTTTCGGCTTCAGCTGCAGTAATGCCCACCAGTTCCAGCCCGCCAAAGGCAAACATGATAACGGCCATAGCGGCCAGCAGTCCCTGATAATTGCCTGCGGCATCTTTTTCCAATATGCCTTTCGGAAAAAAGCCTCCGTTATTCCAGAGGTTTTCAATGGTGGCTTTTTCGCCACCGGTGCCGCTAATTAACAGGTAGCTGCCAAAAATGATCATGGCGATTATGGCTGCCACTTTTATGATAGAAAACCAGAATTCTGATTCGCCGTAAACTCTAACGGATGCAAGGTTGATGGCATTAATGGTGACAAAGAAAAAAAGACTGGAAGCCCATAATGGAATTTCAGGCCACCAGAAGTTGACATAAATGCCTATGGCAGTAAGTTCAGACATGCTTACCAAAATATAAAGCACCCAGTAGTTCCATCCAGACGCAAAACCAGCAAAATTACTCCAATAGTTATATGCAAAATGGCTGAAACTGCCAGATACCGGCTCTTCCACTACCATTTCGCCTAATTGTCTCATGATGAAAAAAGCTATTATTCCTGCAATACCATAGCCCAGTATAACCGAAGGCCCCGCCAGAACAGCCGCCGGCCCAATGCCTAAAAATAAACCCGTGCCAATGGCGCCGCCTAAAGCTATCAATTGTATGTGCCGGTTTTGAAGGCCGCGTTTCAAATCTTTTTTTTGGTTTACTTCGCTCAACGGGTGTAAAGTTTTTTGAAGGGGCGAAGATATTGCTTTACCCCAAAAGCAGTTCTCTTAAAAGGGCTACCTTTATAAAAAAGTTACCATTGGCACAATATTCATTAAGTGAGGCGTTGAAGGAATTTTTAAAAAAAAGCCGGTTGAAAGGCGATATACAGGCATTACAGATAGAAGATGTGTGGGAAGAGATTATGGGTAAAACAGTGGCGCGTTATACCGATAAGCTGCATATTATTGGCGATAAGCTGTTTATTACCACCAGCGTGGCACCTTTAAAACATGAGCTGATGTATCAGCGTCAGAAGATCGTGCAGCGGGTAAATGAAAAGCTTGGCAAAAATGTGATCAGCGAAGTAGTGATCAAATAACAGGCGCAAGCTGATAACTTTTATACTACTACTGCTTTAGAGCGGCAACCGCTTTATCAAAATTCTTATAACTCCATTTACCCGTAATAATACCATTTTGCAGCAAAAGAAGGGTGGGTATGGTGCGGGCAGCCGTTCTGATCGTAACCCTGTCACCATCCAATATTGTAATGTTTTTAAAAGCTGTGCGCTCAATACCTGCTTGCGTGGCAGCCCTTGTGCTGGTTGTGAGATAAACAGGAATGTTGTTGCTTAGCGCCAACTTGTAAACATTCTCAAACCCTTGCTGCCATTGGCTTACAGGGTTGCTCATATCTTCTGCAAACAGCAGTAAAACTTTGGGAGCATCCAGCAATTGCTGTGTCATTTCTGTGCCGTTCTCATCGCTTAAAGAAAAGCTCCTGATCTCGGGAATATTGTTTTTACCAGGTCTGATGATCTTGTCTTCCCGTTTTACAAACGTATAAGTGGTATCATTAAAATCATCTGGAAAATTTTCTGCCGTAAAAGCAACTTCTTTACCATCCTTTAGGTAAACAAATTCAATCACGGTGCTGTCGGGTATGGCATTGGCGGGCATTTGCATTTTCTGCTGAATATTGTTACCCACTTTATAAGGAAGGCAATCTATAGGCGGCAGGTAATGCAGGGCATACCATTGCAATGCCAATGTAAAGGCTCCCGATACGGTAAGAAGAATTACAGTTGTGCTATTGGAAAACCATTGTTTAATGTATTTTGTGTTGAAGAACAGAAATAAAATGAGCACTAACAAGATGATATCTTTCAAAAAAGAAACCCCTGATGTAATAGGGATGCAGTCGCCAAAACATCCGCAATTTTTAAATTTTCCCGAGAGGTAAGAATAGCCTGTTAAAAAGGTAAAAAAAACGATCAGCAACAACAACAGCCAGTTAATGAGCTTTGGCCTCCAGCCAAGAAGCAGGGCAACGCCTGCCACAATTTCAAAGGCGTTCATCACAACAGAAAGCCCAAGCGTGGCACTGTTGAAGCCGCTCATGCCCCACAGGTCAAAGTATTCCTGCATTTTATAGCTCAAGCCGTTGGGATCGATAGCCTTAACCAGGCCTGAAAAAACAAACAATGCTCCAACAATAATCCTGACAATATTTACCAAAGGCTTCATAAACCGGAAAGTAATCATTTATTTTGAATTGGCTTCTTGCTCACCCCGGAGTATAAGAGCAAATATGGCGTAGTTGATCATGTCATAGTAATTGGCGTCAATCCCTTCGCTGATAATGGTTTCGCCGTTATTACCCAAAATTTGCTTCACGCGATGCAACTTCATCAGTATCAGGTCGGTAAAACTTTCCTGGCTCATACTGCGCCAGGCTTCGCCATAGTCATGGTTTTTATTTAGCATCAACGATTTGGCACGGGCAATATATTTATTGTAAAGCGTTTCCACTTTATCTGCGCTCAGTTCTTCGGTTGTATCATCGGGCAGTTCAAGCTGTATAAGCCCGATCACACAATAGTTAATAATACCTTTAAATTCTCCTGCAATATCATCTTCTACTTTTTGCTGTTGGGTTTGCTGTATGGTCCTGATGCGCTGTGCCTTAATAAATATCTGATCAATTACGGAAATAGTGCGCAATACACGCCAGGCAGTTCCGTAATCTTTGTTTTTGGTAAAAAATATTTTTTTGCACTTATCAACTACTTCGTCGTATTGCTCGTTGGTTTTACTCATAAATTTTTTATTGGCCGGCCTGTTTTGCAGATAGCAACTTGGTTGCGTCGCACGCTTCAGGGTTCTTTTATTTAATCAACATAATTTAACTTCGCCTCAAAAATAACAAACTATCACTGATGTTTACGCTAAACTGTAAAGGAAGGTTGCTCATGATTGATTCGCCTGTTGTGATGGGCATTATCAATACCAATCCGGATTCTTTTTTTAAGGGCAGCCGACATTCCAATGATCATCAGGTGCTGGCGACAGCAGAAAAAATGCTAAGCGATGGTGCAACTATTTTAGATATAGGTGGGCAAAGCACACGGCCTGGCAGTGTACAAGTGTCGGCAGAAGAAGAGTTGGAAAGGGTAGTGCCTGCCATTGCTGCTGTTCATCAAAATTTTCCGCAGGCATTCATTTCTGTAGACACTTATTATAGTAAAGTGGCAAAGGCCGCGGTGGAAGCAGGCGCGCATATTATAAACGACATCAGCGCGGGACGTATGGATGATAGCATGTTAGACACCGTGGCAGCTTTAAAAGTGCCTTATGTGTTGATGCACATGCAGGGCATGCAAACAAACATGCAGCAAAATCCGCAATATGAAGACGTAACAAGAGAGGTGTTAGATTTCTTTATACAGCAAAAAGCAATGCTGCGGAGCAAAGGCATTTATGATATCATCATTGATCCCGGTTATGGGTTTGGGAAGACCATCCGGCATAATTTTACCCTGCTAAAAAACCAGGCAGTCTTTAAAATGCTCAACTGCCCGGTGTTACTGGGTATCAGCCGTAAATCTTCCATTTATAAAACATTAGGCACAACTGCTGAAAACGCTTTGAACGGCACCACTGTTCTCAACACGATCGGCATTTTAAACGGAGCCGGCATTTTGCGGGTGCATGACGTAAAAGAGGCAGTGGAAGCCGTGAAACTTGCACAATATTATTGTTCTGCCTGATGCCTGATAAAGCCACAAAATGATTTTACAGAGGCCATATTCCCGACACAGCTTTTTTCTTACCTTTGCACGCCTTCTGAGAGAGGTTAAAAGATTATGAAGTATATCAGGAATTTTTGTATTATAGCACATATTGATCACGGTAAGAGTACCCTGGCCGACCGGCTTTTGCAGTCTACCAACACTGTAAGCGACCGTGATATGATGGATCAGGTGCTTGATAATATGGACCTTGAAAGAGAAAAAGGTATCACCATTAAAAGCCATGCTATCCAGATTGACTATAAACGTCCTACCGGCGAGCAATACACACTCAATCTTATAGACACACCCGGCCACGTGGACTTTAGTTATGAAGTGAGCCGCGCGTTGGCCGCCTGTGATGGGGCACTATTGCTTGTAGATGCTGCCCAGGGCATACAGGCACAAACCATCAGTAATCTATACCTGGCAATAGAAAATGACCTGGAAATTATTCCAGTGATCAATAAAATTGATATGGACGGCGCAATGATTGATGAGGTTAAAGACCAGATCATTGAGCTGATCGGGTGCAAACCCGAGGATATTTTACTGGCAAGCGGCCGTACCGGGCTGGGCGTACCTGAAATTTTAGAAGCGATTGTAGAACGCATTCCGCCGCCCGAAGGCGATGAAAAAGCGCCACTTCAGGCATTGATCTTTGACAGTGTTTTCAATAGCTTCAGAGGTATTATTGTTTATTTCCGCGTAATGAATGGCGTTATTAGAAAAGGAGATAAAGTAAAATTTGTAAGTACCGGGCAGGAATACGAAGTAGATGAAATCGGCATTTTAAAGTTGAAAATGACCGAGAAAAATGAAGCAAGAGCAGGCGACGTGGGCTATCTCATTACCGGTATCAAAAACGCGAAAGACGTGAAAGTGGGCGATACCATCACGCTGGCCAGTAATCAACAGCCTCAGGCAATAAGAGGATTTGAAGAAGTGAAACCCATGGTGTTCGCAGGTATTTACCCTGTTAATACCGATGAGTTTGAAGAACTGCGCGACTGCATGGACAAGTTGCAGCTTAATGACGCCTCGCTTACTTTTGAACTTGAGACCTCGCAAGCCCTGGGCTTTGGATTTCGTTGCGGCTTTTTGGGAATGCTGCACATGGAAATCATTCAGGAGCGGTTGGAACGCGAGTTCAACCAAAGCGTGATTACCACAGTACCCAACGTAAGCTTTATTGCCTTTACAACCAAAGGCGAAAAAATCATCGTGAACAATCCGGCCGAGTTTCCCGACCCGGTAAAAACGGACAGAATAGAAGAACCTTTTATTAAAGCACAGATTATTACAAAGCCTGAATACATTGGCAATATCATGACGCTTTGCATGGGCAAGCGCGGCATACTCACCAGCCAGAACTACTTAACCACCACGCGCGTGGAACTGAATTTTGAAATGCCGCTGACCGAAATTGTGTTTGATTTTTATGACAAACTGAAATCCCAAACGCGTGGTTACGCTTCTTTCGATTATCATCCCATCGGTTATCGTGAAAGCGATATTGCAAAAATGGATATACTACTGAACGGCGAAAGGGTGGATGCTTTAAGTGCATTAATTCACCGGGGACGAGCGCAGGATTTTGGACGCAGACTTTGCGAAAAATTAAAGGAACTGCTACCGCGCCAGCAATTCCAGATAGCCATACAGGCAGCCATCGGCGCTAAAATTGTGGCCCGAGAAAATATTTCGGCGATGCGTAAAGATGTTACAGCCAAATGTTATGGCGGCGATATCAGCCGTAAGCGCAAGCTTCTTGAAAAACAAAAAGAAGGTAAGAAGCGCATGAAGCAGATCGGTAACGTGGAGGTTCCTCAGGAAGCTTTCCTGGCAGTGTTAAAATTGGATGACTAAATTTTACCGGGTATGAAAGTATTACTGGTTTCTTTGATGTTTTTGATATCAGCAGCCGGATTTGCCCGCTCAAAAGCTGACAGCAACCTGATAAAAGCCCACTCCATTCTCAACAATATTTACGCACATTATTCAGCGCCCAATACGGTGCTGCTGCGTGAAACCTTTCCTTACCATGATAAGTACACGCCAGATTACCTGGCCGCCAACCCCGGAACCGTGAAGCCGAATGAATTTGCTTATTTATGGCCTTATTCGGGAACCCTTTCTGCTGCAACGGTTTTGTATGAAGTGACGAAGGACATGCGTTACAAGCAATTGCTTGATGGAAAGATCTTGCCCGGGCTGGAGCAATACTTTGATGCAACACGCGTACCAGCAGGTTATGCATCCTACATCAACACGGCTAAACCATCGGACCGTTTTTATGATGATAATATCTGGCTGGGCATTGATTTTACAGACTTGTATCAGCTTACAAAAGACAAAAGATACCTCCAAAAAGCAAAGCTCATCTGGACATTTGTTTGGAGCGGGCATGACGAAAATTTAGGCGGCGGCATTTACTGGTGCGAGCAAAGAAAGACTTCTAAAAACACTTGTTCCAACGCGCCGGCTGCTGTATTTGCACTCAAACTCTTTCAGGCAACAAAAGACAGTTCTTATTTTGTAAACGGAAAAGAGCTTTACATCTGGACGAAAAAAAAGCTTCAGGACACCACCGACTTTCTGTATTTTGACAACATTTCGTTGAAAGAAAAAGTTGATACCAGAAAATATTCTTACAACAGCGGGCAAATGCTACAAGCGGCAGCGCTGCTTTACAAACTTACAAGCGACGCAGCTTACCTGGCCGAGGCTGAAAACATTGCCGAATCATCATTCAAATATTTTATTCTTCGGCAGGCTGATAGCGATGCTTTATTTTTCAGAGATAATAATTCATGGTTCAATGCCGTGATGCTGCGCGGATTTGCCGAACTGCAAATGGCAGGTGGAAGAAATCATTACTTGCATCAGTTTCAGTCGTTGTTAAATGATTATTACCAAAACAGGCGCGATGAGCAAGGTTTGTTTTACCGGTATACACGCCAAAACCAAAACCGCAAGATGCTTTTAAACCAGGCCGGTTTTGTGGAAATGTTTGGCCGACTGGCCTTGATGAATAAAATTTTGAAATGATTTTCTTTTGGGTAATTTGATTAACTTTGCATGCCTTAGTTTAGAAAAAATAATGTTTACAAAATGCCCAGGTGGTGAAATTGGTAGACACGCTACTTTGAGGTGGTAGTGCTGGTAACTCGGCGTGCTGGTTCGAATCCAGTCTTGGGCACTTTATCAAACCCGCTTTTACGGCGGGTTTATTTGTTGATACATATTTTTAATAAAAAATAGTTTTTATTTGCGCTTCCGTTTCTGTAAGTGATTCTGAATACAGCTTTAGTCCTTTTGGCGCTCCATTATCTTCCAGCCTTAAATCAGGATGATCTTTTACAAAAAGTTCCTTCATAAACACGGCAATATTCTTTTCTTGCTGAAAATAAATATCCACCATCTTGTAATAAAAGCTATCTGAATGGGCATTAAAAGTTTGCTGGTGACCCATGTAATCATCCAGCGTACCAATCAAAAACATTTTTTATCCAAATTGAATTTTGCCTGCCCCTGCACAACTAAAGTGCAGAAAGCAAAGATGAGTGTAAGTAGTAGTTTCATAAAAATATTATTTAACTGTTACCCTTATCCCTTCGCTGTGACTTGTAAATTCCGGCGCGTACATACTTTGAATGGTAGTTACACCATTGCTGAAATTGCCGGCAACAGTGGCAAACAAAGTGTATTCAAATACATACGTTCCTTTAGGTAAATAATTAAAGAAAAAGTTCGTGCTCGCATCTTTAGTTGTTTCGTAATAGCCCAGGCCGCCCTGCCATTTGTAACTGCTTAAAACATTGGTCGGCTCAAAGGCACTTGCACGCATGTCTTTCATGTGCACGTATTCCATATCCCTGTCTACACGTAGTTCAATGCGAACTTTGATTTTATCACCCAATTTTATTGCTTCACCGTCAATAACAGGTTTCAGTACGGGGCCGCGGTTTGTATTGCTTTCAATAAACAGTTTTTTATCAAGTCGAAGTGGCGTAGCGGCAAAAGTTATTTTGTCCAGGTCTTCAAAATATTGCCAGTACACACCACCCCAAGTTGGTAGCGTGCTTTGTGCCGGCTGCTGAACAGTAACGGTAATATTTCCCATATCCGGACGTATTTTTTCACCTTCCACTATTTTCTTCATATAACCGGTACCTTCCTGTGCTTTTTCTTCTTTAGATGAAATTTTCCAATCTCCTAACTGAAGCGTTACATCAGGAGTAACAGTCAACCAATCAGAGCCTCTTAACAATAACGCGTAAACCGCTTCTGCCGTGGCTTTGGTACTTTCCCAGTGATTGGTTTGCTTGTTCTTCAACAACCATGTTCTTAGGTCATCGGCAGTTTTTGTGTCTTTACCTGCTTCTTCAAATGCCTCTGTAATTAACGCCTGCCGCTCAATCGGCGCATCATACCACCACCAACTGCGCGTATTGTCTTTATAATACATGCCCATTTCTTCATTGTTGATAGATGTTTCTTTCAACGATTTTAAAATTGCTTTAGGCGTTACAGCATCATTGCCACGGTAAAACGCCAGCGCCAGCATGGCCTGCATGTATTTATTTTGCTGTACCCATGTTTTCTTAGCTCTTTCTGTAAAATAACTCACGGCTTTTTGAGAAGCTTCTGCGATCTTGATTTGGGGAAAGAAACTGCGCATGTACAAATATTGAACCGCGTAATACGAGGGGGTGTATTTAGTCAAATCGGTTTTGCTTTTAAGTAATTGATCGTAATCTTCTTTGATCTTTCTGTCAAGGTAAGGCATGGCTGCCTGTACAATACGGTTCAGGTTGGCATCCTGCAATCCGCTCACGGCTTTTAATTTTTTAAGATGCCCGATACCCGTCACAATATACTGCGTGATGAACCTGTCGTCTGGCCCGCCTTTGAACCAAACAAAACCGCCATTAGGGCTTTGCATTTGCCGTAATTTTTCGTATGCTTTGCTTAGCTCACCGCTCACCTTTACAAGATCGAAAAGTAATGCAATATTTTTCTTTTGCTGTGCTTCGCTTTTTGCCTGTAGCACCCACGGCGTTTCTTCGAGCAACACCGCTTTCAACTCCTGGTTTTTTTCAAGATTGCTCAAAAGTGCGGCTGTATCTTCTGTTCTCCATGTTTCAAATACCTGTTTGATTTTTGGCGAACTATTACCGATCAATGTAGCCAGGCTGTTGGCATAATAGCGGTTCCACACCTGCTCAGCGCAATCATAAGGATACTCCATCATGTAAGGCAGCGCTTGTACTGCATACCATGCCGGGTTGGATGTGTATTCAACCGTTAAAGCATGATGCGTGAGCGTTTCGCTGTTGC
>JAFAFV010000179.1 GCA_023423285.1 Bacteroidota bacterium | reverse complement strand
CTTCTTTAAGCTTCCAGGCCAGTGCTGCTGCCGGGAAATATCCCACGCGGTTTTGCTCGGCGAACTTAGAGCTTGCATCTCTTCTGATCGAACCAGTAAGCAGGTATTTATCTAATATTGTCATGTTCACACGGCCGATATACGATTCAATAGCAAAGCCAGCTTTAATCATAGGGTGGGTTGCTTCAGTTCCGGGAATCATAACGCCATCAGTTCTGTAAATTTCAGGATAGTCAAATGTGGTTGTATAAAAATCCTGCCAGCCATGGCCTACAAGTGCATCAAATGTGGTTCCGGCACCAAAGTTTTTTTGGTAAAACAACTGCACATCAGCCAGGCGGCTGTTTTTAATTTCCCCGTAAAAGGTGCGCTGTCCTTTGCCGTTAAAACTGCGGCTTGAATTTGCCGAAGCCGGATCAATAATCACCGTGCCACCGCCATTGGCATTGTCGAGGCCTAGGTTTATGAGTAAATGTAAATCAGGCAGAAAGTGCATTTTATAGTCCAACTGCACGTTACCGATAAGGCGGTCAACAACAGATTTGCTGTTGCGTTGTAACAACATCCCCAGCGGGTTTAATGGCGCCTGAATATTCAAATTTGTTTCAGAACCAGACTGGTACCATTCAAAAAAGCCACCAAACCTGTCGTTTCCACTCATCACATTTTGGGTTGGGTCAAATCCTACTGCTGCACCAATGGCACCTTCATCTGCAAATCTGGTATTAGTTGTGGCAAATTTTGCATTCAAATTCACGCTTAAATGGTCATCAAAAAATTTAGGAGATAGGTTAAGGCCGGCTGTTATCCTGTCAAACTTATTGGTTTTCAATATCGCCTCTTGGTTTAGATAACCTGCAGAAAGTCTGAATGGGAGCTTGAATTTTTCAGAAATGTTAGCCCGGCCAGCCACGCTTACATTATTATCATAACCATAGGCAGTTTGATATATTTCTTTTTGCCAATTGGTATTGGCGTTGCCCAGCATGGCAATATAATTAGCTCTTCCGGAGTTGTTTACAATGTCTCTAATTTGGTCGGCAGATAGTACATCTACATAATCTGGTACCTGAGATACTGAGAATTTAGTATTGAAGTTGAATACCAGTTTACCACTAGTTCCTTTTTTAGTGGTAATTATTATAACACCGTTGGTAGCACGCGAACCATAAAGAGCGGTAGCTGATGCATCTTTCAACACACTCATGCTTTCTATATCATTGGGGTTGATAGTGTTTAAAAGGTTGGCAGAACCCTGTACGGAATTTCCTTCTACCGGCACACCGTCTATAACGATCAACGGGTCGTTACTGGCGTTTAAAGAGGCAGAGCCGCGAATACGGATTTTACTGCCGCCGCCAGCTGCACCGCCGCCTGTGGTTACTTCTAACCCGGCTACCTTGCCCTGTAACAACTGTTCAGAAGAATTGATATTACCCTTTTGAAAATCTTTTTCGTTAATGGCGGTAACCGAACCGGTCAGATCGCTTTTTCTGCGCGTACCATAAGCAATGACCACCACGTTTTCTAAAGCAGTGGCCGAACCGCTCATGATCACATTTATCACTTCTCCTGTAATGTCCTGCTCCATCGTTCCATACCCGATTGATGTAAAAACAAGAGTGGTTTCATTTGCCGGAACAGCTATACTGTATGCGCCGGCATCATTGGTTTGGGTGGCAACAGAGCTGCCTTTGGCTGATACGGTTACAGCCTGTAGCGGGCTGCCGTTAGCATCCGTCACATTACCCGTAATTACGCGCGTTTGGCCATAAGACACCAGCGTAACCAGTAAGGACAACATAGTAAATGCTGACACAAACAATCTTTGCAATAACATAGACAAACAAATTTATAGTCAAAAATAAATGTGTGTTAGGTACACATTAATGTTTACAAACACAAAAGTAAGTAGTTTATGTGTACCAAGTACACAAAAGATAAAAAAAAATTTAACCTTTTTGTTTGAGTAGGTTGGGATTAAAACGGTATAACTTACCGGGACGGTGAGAGACATTGTCTTCCATTTCATTAAGATCCTGCAGCCAGTCTTTTATGGCTATTTTTTTACGAAAGTTTCGCCTGTCAAGTTCTACGCCAAGAATGGCTTCATATATTTCCTGCAGCTCGCGTAAAGAGAATTTCTCTGGTAAAAGATTATAAACAACCGGCTGCTCCATAATTTCGCCGCGAAGGTGTTCAAGGCAAGAATCTAAAATACTTTTATGATCAAAGGCGAGCTTGCGAATGCTTTTTATCGTATGCCAGTGCAGTTCATTATCAATTTTAAGTTTATGGCTATTGTAATTTATAAGAGCGTAATAAGCGGTAGTTACAACACGGCCTGATGGGTGCCTGTCTATACGGCCAAAAGTATGCACCTGCCGCAGGTACACATCATCAAGCCCGGTACGCTCTTTCAATATTCTGTAAGAAGCGCTGTCAAGATCTTCATCAGGTCGTACAAGATCTCCCAGCAAAGAGTACATGCCAGAAAATTCTTCCAGGTCTGATTTGATCAACAATACTTTTAATTGCTTTTCTTCATAACCAAATATCACACAATCTACAGATACAGCTATTTTAAAATACTCGAGGTGACTTATCTTCTCAAGCTCAGCGGTTTTTAAATTACTATACGGCGCCATTTACTTTACGTGTAAGTGATTTCAAAGTTAAGAGATGCGCCAACATTACTAAATAATGTTGAGATGCTTTATTGCTACGCTAACAAAGCTTCAACCTGCTGCACATCATAATCAGGACAGGCGCCTTCTTGTGTTGCCACAAAAGCACCAAGTTTACAAGCAAACTCCACACACTCCTGAGGTGGTTTTTCTTTTATAACCCTGCTTAAAAAGCCAGCCAGGAAAGCATCGCCGCTGCCTATGGTATCAGCCACCTGTACTTTAAAACCGGGATGTTCATAAAAATATTCTCCATCATAGTAACAAGCACCATCGGCACCTTTGGTTATAATGATACCGGAAATCTGATACCTGTCACAGATGAGCCTTACCTTATCTTCAAAAATGGAAATATCGGCATGAAATGCCGAAACAAGTTCCAGTTCATGCTCGTTCATCTTTACAATATCTGCTTGCTGCAGTAATGTTTCCACCACTTCCTGAATGTAATGAGGAGGTCTGAGATTAATATCAAACACTTTTTTGTTGGCAAGGCTGAGTAAGCGCTGCAACGTATTACGGGTATGTTCCGTACGGGATGCCAGGCTTCCAAAAATAAAAAATGTAGCTTCCGATACGGCTTCCGCTGCTTCGGAAGTGACATTGATAAAATCATAAGCCACGGGCTTTACAATATCATACTGCATTTCAAAATTAGCGCCGGGCGTGGCCAGTACTGTTGCCGTAGGCTGCACTGAATCTTTTTGAATGAGCGCCGTAGGAATTCCGTTGCGTTGCATAAACTCCAGCAGGCCTTTGCCATGATCATCTTCACCCACTTTAGAGATCATTTCAGTTGAAATACCCAGGCGGTTTAAATGAAAGGCTACGTTCATGGGAGCGCCACCAGGCAATACACCGCCGGGCAGAATATCCCACAACACTTCTCCAAAACATACGCTTTCAACCATATTATTATCGTTTAGTACAGGATTCCATAATGTTCTTATCGCGTTCCAGCCATTTAAACAAAAGCTTTTTCTGGCAACCAGGAGCGGATAAGGTTTAAATCTTCTTCTGAAATATTGATGTGCAACGCCCTGGCATTTTCTTCGGCCTGCTGTGCATTACGTGCACCTGCCAATGCGGCGGCAACAGACGGCTGGTGAAATGTCCATGCCAATACGAGTTGCGAAATAGTAACATTATAAGAGATTGCGAGTTGTGCCAGATTTTTTAAAAGCGTTTGAACTTTTTCCATATCAAACCGGCCAAAGTAACTGCTGCGGTGGTCGCCTTCGTTCAGGCTTTCGGCGCCCTTGTATTTGCCAGTAAGTAAGCCGCGCTCCATAGGGCTGTATGCAATAATAGAAAGGTTGTGCATTAATGCATATGGCTGCACATCCGCTTCGGTATGCCGGCGAAGCATGCTGTAAGGAATTTGGTTGCTGTGCAGCTTCACGGCTTGCGCCGCTTCTTCCAATTGCGCCTTGTTATAATTGCAAACGCCTATAGCCCTTGCCTTGCCTTCTTTTAAAAGTTTTTCCATAGCGCGCATGGGCTCTTCGATAGGTGTGGTAGAATCTGGCCAGTGCAGTTGAATCAGATCCACATAATCTGTTTGAAGGCGACGGAGGCTATCCTCCACATCGCTGATTATTTTATCATATCCCGCATAGCGGTAAACTTTTAACTGATTACCATTATTGTCTGTGCTATCCATTGCAAAATCGCCTGCCTCCCTGTCCCACACCATTCCAAATTTAGTGAGTATTTGCACTTTATCCCGGCTGTAACTTTTAATGGCCTTGCCTACCAGCTCTTCGCTGTAACCAAAGCCGTAAACTGGCGCCGTATCAATTGATGTCACACCGTTGCTGATGTATGCATGAATGGCTGCAACAGAATCTTTTTCATCATTGCCGCCCCACATCCAGCCGCCAATAGCCCATGCGCCCATAGTAATGGGAGTGATGGCCACACTGCTTGTTCCTAATGTTCTTTTTATATCCATAATAATTTTTTGTAGTAATGATGCGTTTAAAGATAGCAATTCAAACCTTATTTCATGATGAATTTCTCATTATCCCATCGTTATTACCGCCTGACTAATTGTTGTGATTATGCTATCTTCGCCATTATCTTTTTACTGTAAAAACAAAAATCATGCAGCCTAAGTATAAGAGAATTCTTTTAAAACTTTCCGGCGAATCGTTGATGGGCAATAAGAATTTTGGTATGGATTCTACCGTGCTCACACAATACGCTAAAGAAATACAGGCTGTAACGCAGGCAGGCGTGGAAGTGGCCCTGGTTATTGGAGGCGGCAATATTTACCGTGGTATGAACGAAGCCGAAACCGGTATTGAAAGGGCTCACGGAGATTATATGGGTATGCTTGCCACCGTAATCAATGGCATGGCATTGCAAGCAGGGCTTGAAAAAATTGGGGTTTACACCCGCCTGCAAAGCGCCATCAAAATGGAGCAGGTGGCTGAACCTTATATCAGGCGGCGCGCCATCAGGCATTTGCAAAAAGGACGTGTGGTTATTTTTGGAGCAGGAACCGGAAATCCTTATTTTACTACAGATACAGCAGGTTCGTTGCGGGCGATTGAAATTGGCGCTGATGTTATTTTAAAAGGCACGCGTGTAGACGGCGTGTACACTGCCGATCCGGAAAAAGACCCCACGGCTACTAAATACACTACCGTAAGCTACCAGGAATGCCTGTCAAAAAACCTTCGTATTATGGACATGACGGCCTTTGCGCTATGCATGGAGAACAATTTACCCATCATTGTATTTGATATGAACCAGCCCGGCAACCTGCTAAAAGTGGCACTGGGAGAAAATGTGGGAACCATCATTAAATAATACTGCAAAGCGATCTCCCTTATGATAGCATTTATTTGAACAGAGCAAAGAAGTTGCAAAGCACATAACATGAGCAGTAATAAAACCATCGCGGATATACGCATTGATTACTCTAAAAAAAGTTTGTCGGAAAATGAAGTGAATGCCAACCCTGTGCAGCAGTTTACCACATGGTGGCAAGAGGCAGTTGATTCCCGGTTTGACGAAGTAAATGCCATGACGCTGAGTACGGTGGATGAAAATCAAATTCCTTATGCAAGAACCGTATTGCTGAAGGGCTATGACGAGCGGGGTTTTGTTTTTTTCACTAATTACAACAGCCGCAAAAGCCTTCACATAAACAGCAATCCCAATGTATGCCTTCTGTTTTTTTGGAAAGAGCTGGAAAGGCAGGTGATCATTACCGGAGTGGCTGAAAAAATATCTTCAGAAGAGAGCATTGCCTACTTTAACAGCAGGCCTGAGGGTAGCAGGCTGGGTGCCTGGGCATCGGCGCAAAGTGCTGTAATTGCCAGCAAAGCTTTTCTTAAAGAAACCTTTCAATACTACCGCGAGCGTTTTAAACATGGCGAAATACCCAAGCCTCCGCACTGGGGCGGTTACCGCGTAAAACCACAACTTATAGAATTTTGGCAGGGGCGACCCAACCGCATGCACGATCGCATTTTGTACACTTTAATGGAGAACGCAGACTGGAAGATTGAAAGGCTGGCACCTTGATTTTCACCGACACGGTTTACTGAAGTTACATAACCAGTAACTCAGTAAAAAAGGACATTTATAAGGTGGCTGGTATCGTTAGGCAATTTTTAAACAGGCTGCCCTTATAATTGTACGACAACCTGTTTAAACTTTTATGCTTTTTCTTTAGCTTGTTCGTTCGGTTTTTTTTCAGCAGACTTAACAGGTTTTGCCGGACGGCTTTTACCAAACGAACCCATGAAGCGTTTACCTTTAGCGGTTTTTTTATCACCTCTTCCCATAATAATGTATTTTAAATTTGTGCAAATGTAAGGTTTGTAAGCATAAAAATGCCCCGGAATATTACGTTGCGGGGCATCAGTTCGTAAAAGATCCGTTCTTTTAAATCTTTGAAGAAAGTTCTTTACCTGGCTTAAAGCGTGCAACTTTTTTCGCTTTGATCTTGATGGATTCGCCGGTTTGCGGGTTACGGCCGGTACGAGCGGCTCTTTTAGTAACAGAGAAAGTACCGAAACCTACTAAAGTAACCTTACCTCCACCTTTTAAAGTTTTTTGTACAGCACCGGTAAAAGAATCTAAAGCAGCGCCAGCCTGGGTTTTAGTAATGCCAGCATCGTTAGCGATTTTTTCAATCAATTCAGCTTTGTTCATAATTTCAATTTTAAAATTTTATTTAACAACTCAAAATTAGAAGGTTTTACACGATTACTACAAAAAAAATTCAGCCCCTCCCTTATTACAATAGCTGCAAACCCGCTTGCAGCAAGCATTTCAGCAGGTGCATCGATCTGGTAATACCTGTTAAAAAACAAACGTACAGGCTGAAACCCTTTGCTGGTAAGGGTTTGAGGCTGTTAATGCTGAAAATATAAGGCTGGCAAGGGTTTTACAGGAATATAGCATTTTTTTTGACTGGCAACGCATTGAAAAAAAATCTTATACACATTCAATTCACAACTTCTAAAACAGTTGAAAAAGACGCCATACGATCGCCCCATACTTTTAAAACCTCCGCCTGCAATGCATGGGCAAATTCGGCAAGATAACGCTCATAAGTGTGCTCCTCATCAGCAAAGTATTGCACGGCATAGGTTGGCCCATCAGTACCATCCACACCTTTTAATTTTAATATAACCGCTTTGGTAAAACAGCCGGTTGCAAGCATGGCTGGTATATGTTTCTCCCGCATCCATTGCAACCATTGTGCATGTATGTCATGCTCAATTTTTGTGGTAACGTTGTAAATAAGTGCTGCCATCAGGTTTTTATTTTTACATACACAGGGCAATGATCGCTGTGCTTTACATCAGGAAATATATCAGCTTCTATAACTTTATTTTTCAATGGATCTGTAACCGAAATGTAATCAATGCGCCAGCCTTTATTGTTCAGCCGCACCGTTGGAAACCGCTGGCTCCACCAACTGTAGCGGTGTGGTTCATCAGGTCTTAATAACCTGAACGTATCATTAAAATCTTTTTTGAAAAATTTATCCATCCACTCGCGTTCATCCGGCAAAAAGCCTGAAGAGTTTTTGTTGCTCTTGGGATCGTGAATGTCTATAGCTTTGTGCGCAATGTTATAATCGCCGCAAATCACAAGTTTGGGATGCATTTTCTTAAGTTCATTAATATAAACATAAAACTCATCCAGCCAGATGTATTTAAAAGTTTGCCGCACATTCCCACTAGTGCCCGAAGGAAAGTAAGCGTTCAAAATTCTAATATCACCAATATCAATTTGAATCACACGACCTTCATCATCACTTATTTTATGCCCCGTACCATACTGCACATTATCCGGTCGTATTTTGGTAAGTATTGCCACGCCGCTGTAACCCTTTTTCTGAGCAGAAAACCAGTAATCATGATACCCAATTTCATTAAAAGCGGTGTGGTCAACGTTAGCTTTTTCAGCCTTTGTTTCCTGTAAGCAAATAATATCTGCCGGGTCTGTTTTTAACCAGTCAATGAACCCCTTTTTAATAGCGGCGCGTATTCCATTTACATTATAACTGATAATGCGCATATGTTAATTTAAAGCATTGATATAATGCAACAAATTTAACGGTGTTCATCAATTGTAGTATTTATATTTTAAATTCGCTTCGATAAAATAATATGGAAAGTAGAAAAGAGGCTAAAGAAGAGGGAAGGCTGATACCGGCAAAAGAACACGTGTATTTAGACGGGCCGAAAAGCAGAGGGTACGAGTTTTTGTTTTTAATAAAAGTTGTTATACAATTTTTAAAAGGCTTCAGGGCACTGCATTTTATAGGGCCATGCATTACCATTTTTGGTTCGGCGCGTTTTAAAGAAGATCATGTTTACTATCAAAAAGCGCGCGAATTTGGCCACAGAATAGCCGCAACCGGTTTTACAACATTAACGGGCGGTGGCCCGGGCATAATGGAGGCCGCCAACCGCGGTGCTTATGAAAAAGGCGGTCAGTCTGTAGGCTGTAATATAAAACTTCCTTTTGAGCAGCATTACAATCCTTATCTTACCAAATCAATAACCTTTGAGCATTTTTTTGTAAGAAAAGTGCTGCTGGTAAAATATAGCTATGCCTTCATCATCATGCCGGGAGGTTTTGGCACTATGGATGAATTTTTTGAAACGCTTACCATGGTTCAAACCAATACCATTACCGAGTTTCCCATTGTGGTTTTTGGAAAAGAATTTTATGCCGATATGATGGAAGCGATTGAAGGCATGGCAGAAAAAGGCACCATCTCAAAAGAAGACCTGAACCTGGTTTTATTTACAGATGACATTGACGAAGCAATGAGCCATGTGAGCAAATATATTACCACCAACTACCAGATTAAAAAAAGATGGCGCATGCCGTGGTTTTTTGAAAGAAAATAAATAAACTTTTTATACTCAAATCATGAAATTATTTTTTATCTCTATGCTGTTGCTTGCAAGCCAGGCAGTGTATGCACAACAACAATACCCTGGTAAATGGAAGCAACTTTTTAACGGTAAAAATTTAAAAGGCTGGAACGCCAAAATTCGCGGACACGACTATAAAGATAATTTTGCCAACACCTTTAGGGTAAAAGATGGAAAGCTAACGGTAGGCTATGAAGGTTACGGACAGTTTAACGAGCGATTCGGGCATTTATTTTACAAAAAACCATACTCCTATTACCTGTTTGCGGTAGAGTACCGCTTTGTTGGCAAGCAATGCCCCGGCGGCCC
>JAFAFV010000172.1 GCA_023423285.1 Bacteroidota bacterium | reverse complement strand
GTTACCATTCAAACGCTGGCAGCAGTGCTGGGTGGCACACAATCATTACACACCAACGGTTTTGATGAAGCGTTGAGCCTTCCTACCGAAGAAGCCGCTCGCATTGCCCTGCGTACACAGCAGATCGTGGCTTTTGAAAGCGGCGTAACTGAAACGGTTGATCCGCTGGCCGGATCTTATTACGTGGAAGCGCTGACGCAGGAAATAGAAGACAAAGCCACAGAGTTGATCGCTAAAATTGATGCAATGGGCGGTAGTGTTACAGCTATTGAAGAAGGTTTTATACAGGATGAGATCGCGCGCAGCGCTTATGAATACCAGCGCAAGATTGAAAACACCCAGAAGATCATCGTGGGTGTAAACAAATTTCAGGTGGAAGAACACAATGATACGCCAATCTTAAAGGTAGATGATAACATACGCGAAGGCCAGGTGCAAAAACTGCAAACGCTGCGTAATAACCGTAACCAAAGCGAGTGCGACCGCCTGATTGCCGAACTGAAAGCGAAAGCCACAACCACTGAAAACCTGATGCCAACCGTGCTGGCTGCCGTTGAAGAAAAATGTACGCTTGGTGAGATATCCGGCGCGCTGGTTGAGGTTTATGGGGAATACAAATAAAAAATGTAAAATATTAAATGTTGAATGTAAAATGCAGTTCTAAAAAGCTGCATTTTTTATTGCTTAGTTTCTACTTCAGCAACAATCGCATTAGGATCACTAATTATTGATCGTTCTTGCGTACTCAACTCAAGATCATTGCTCACTCTTTCTTTTGAAGGTATCAACATCAAAAAAATTATTATAACCAATCCGGCAAGTCCCAAAAACAAGTAGTTCCCTGTTAGCAAAAATGCAATAATGGAAAATAATGCGGGGAATTCCATCATCGCTACCCTAAGAATCATTGCTCCCCGGTAATTGCCAAGTTTGTCCTTAAGTTCCGGAGTTTGTTTAATCACATTTAACCGGCTCCGATAAAATCCTAATCCACCAATGATCCCGCCAATCACCAAAACAGGAACCAGAAATTGAAGAATACTGTTCATATTATTTTTATCCTGCCCCATCGCGCCCGTAATCACCAAAAATGCGGCGATTATTGAAAACACGAATAAACCAATGATAAAAGCAATATGCAAAATATAGAGGCCTTTAAAGTATTGTTGTGATGTTTGTTGCTGAACTGGCATGGGATGATTTTAAATTAAGTATGTTACTGCCTATCTTCTATCCTGCGTTTCTTAAAAGTGTACCGGGAAGTGATATTTTTGATGATCTTGGGAGCGTAAATCCCATGCAGCACCACTGACACCAACACTATAGCGCCGGCAACGGCCCATATTTTTTTTGCGTCCACCTGTGGAAACGGGGCGTTATTCAACGCGTAAGAAATATAGTAAAATGAACCGATGCCTCTTATCCCGAGAAAAGAAATGTAAAATTTTTCAGATAACGGAATCTTCCTTCCGATCAAGCCAAGCATTCCCCCCAAAGGCCGGACGATTAAAACAAAGCCAAGCGCAATTATAATACCCAATATGTTTAGCTCTTGTAAAACTCCCTGCTGTAATATAATGCCGAACAATATCATCAGCACGGCGAGGATCAGATGTTCCAACTGCACAGAAAAATCATGGAGCTCTTTATGGTATTTATGCTTTTTTTCCGTACGCCTGAAAAAGAAACCGGCAACAAAAACAGCAATAAAGCCGTATGCTTGTGCCAGTTCGGCAAAGCCATACGCAACAAAAGTTATCGCCACTACAACGAAGCCTTCGTGAAAATGAGCATGGTTGAACCACCTGAAAAAAAGAAACCCGATGAACCTGCCCGATAAATATCCTACCAGACCCCCCGCCACCACTTTCCACAACAATTCGAATAAAAACCAGGTGCCAAGTTCACTGAAGCTTGTCTGGCCCATTGCCAAAAATATAGCCAGGTACACAAACGGAAAAGCAAGCCCGTCGTTAAGGCCGGCTTCACTGGTCAGAGAAAATCGTACTTCGTCTTCGTGGCCTTCGCCGGGCTTGTCCACCTGCACATCGGCAGCCATTACCGGATCGGTGGGCGCCATAGCCGCTCCCAATAAAAGCGCAGATGCAGCCGCCATATTCAGCCAGCTCCAGCCAAAAAACGACAAAACGATAATGCAGAAAAGCATGGTGATGCTTAGAAGCCGCCAGGTGGTTGCCCACCCTTTAAAACTGAGGTCCTTGTCAATCTTGAGTCCGGCGCTCATTAGGGAAAGTATAACCGCAAACTCCGTGAGCTTTTCAATGGCCATCCCGTTTTTTGTTGTGTCTATAACCGGATCACCGTCCCAAAAAAAAGCTAAAAAAAAGCCTACAGCAATGTAGACCATGGGAAGTGAGAGAAAACTGTTTCGTAGTTTTTGAGGAAGAATGGATGCACCCAGGAAGGCGAGCCCGAAAACCAGAAGCAATACTTCATAACTTTCAAACTTAATTAGTTGGCTCCACTGCATACTCAAAAAATAGAATTAACCGGGAATTTTTTATTTTCACACAAATCAAATTTATATGAAATATACAGGAATCGCCTTATTATTTCTCCTCGGTATTTTGCCTGCATTTTCTCAGACGCCGGCATTTTTGACGGACAGCCTGGATAAATATATTGAACGCGGAATGCGGCAATGGAAAGTTCCCGGCCTGGCGATTGCGGTGGTGAAAGATGGGAAAGTGATACTCCAAAAAGGCTATGGCGTACGCGATATCAATAAAAAAGATAAAGTTGACG
>JAFAFV010000165.1 GCA_023423285.1 Bacteroidota bacterium | reverse complement strand
TTCAGGGCCTGGAAGATTATATTATTGTAGATACTGATGACGTTCTGATGATCTGCAAAAAAGAAAAAGAACAGCAAATAAAGGAATATGTAACTGAGATCAAACGCAACAAAAGCGAGAAATACCTGTAAAAATATACAGGCACTCATATTGATTAAAAATACAGCAGCCATGATTACATCTGTACCGGTACAAAATATTTTGTTTCTTGATATAGAAACTGTGCCGCAATATAATACTTACGATCAGGTACCCGAAAGCTGGAAAACAATGTGGACTGCCAAGGCCGCCGTCCTGCTGCGCAACCGCGAAGATGAAACCGCTGAAAGCATTTATGAACGCGCCGGAATTTATGCTGAGTTTGGAAAGATCGTGTGCATTAGCTGCGGCGTGGTGCAGGGTACAGAAAACAACCGCAAGATCATCATCAAGTCTTTTGCAGGTGAAAGCGAACAAGAAATTCTTACATCATTTTCCGACATGCTTTTAAAATGGTGCTCCAACGAACCAAAATATTTATGCGCACACAACGGAAAGGAGTTCGATTTTCCCTACATCTGCCGCAGGCTGATCATTAATAAACTGCCCATCCCTTTCATTTTGAACAGTACGGGCAAAAAACCCTGGGAAGTAACACATCTTGACACCATGGAACTATGGAAATTCGGCGATTTTAAAAGCTACACGTCTTTAAACCTGCTTGCCCACGCGCTTGATGTTCCCACGCCCAAAGATGATATTGACGGCAGCATGGTGGCCCGTGTGTTTTACGAAGAAAAAGACATCAGCCGTATTACAACTTATTGCCAGAAAGACGTGGAAACCATCGCGCAAATATTTTTAAGAATGTTGGGCGAAGACCTGATACGCAAAGAAAACGTGGAAATAAAACAACCGTGAATATTGAAGACATCAGAAACCATTGCATCAGCAAACCCGGCGCTGAAGAAGGCTTCCCTTTTGGGAACGATACCCTTGTGTTTAAAGTGAAGGGCAAGATTTTTTTATTGGCAGGATTGAATAGCGATCCGCTGCAGTTCAACGTAAAGTGCAATCCTGACAAAGCCCTGGAGCTTCGGGAAAAATACCACTGCGTTATACCCGGATATCACATGAATAAAAAGCATTGGAACACTGTTATTATTGACGGCTCTGTAAGCGCCACTTTATTAAAGCAATGGATTGATGAGAGTTATTATTTAGTAAAGGAAAAGTAATCAGGCTTTAACTTTCTCTCTGACCTGTCATTTTTAAAATATCCTCCACGTAAGTGCGCTCGTTGCTCAGGCGCGGCACTTTATGCTGGCCTCCCAATTTTCCTTTGTATTGTAGCCAGCTTTTAAACGTGTTTGGCTCTAAAGCATGCACCACAGGCATGCGCAAAGCCAGGTTTTTATGCCGCTTTGCCTCATAGTCGCTGTTAACGGATTTCAACGCTTTGTCAAGTTCGGCGACAAAAGCATCCAGGCTTTCGGGTTGTTTTTCAAATTCAATCAACCACTCGTGACTTCCGTTTGAGGTGTCTGAAAAATAAACGGGCGCAGCAGTATAATCATTCACTACAGCGCCGGTTTTCTTGCAGGCCTCTTCAATAGCCCTGTCACTGTTGTCCACAATCACTTCTTCGCCAAAGGCGTTCATATAATGTTTTACCCGGCCTGATACAATGATTTTATAAGGATCTTTACTTACAAATTTTATAGTATCGCCAATGAGGTAGCGCCACAGGCCTCCATTGGTGCTGATCACCAGGGCATAGTTGGTACCGGTTTCCACATCTTCAAGGCCGATGGTTTGCGGGTTATCTTTGCCATGCTCTTCAAGCGGCATAAACTCCATAAAAATACCGTGATCCATAAACAGCAACATACCATCCTCGCCCGGCGCCTGTTGTGCGGCAAAAAAACCTTCGCTGGCATTGTATGTTTCCAGGTAATGAATGTCTTTTCCTATAATACTCTTAAACTGCTCGCGGTAAGGTGTAAATGAAACGCCCCCGTGCAGGTACAATTCAAGCGAGGGCCATACCTCGGCCATATTGTTTTTGCCGGTCAGTTCTAAAATACGTTTGAATAAAACCAGCGTCCAGGTAGGCACGCCGCTAATAGATGTGACATTTTCATTCATGCTTTGCCGGGCCATCATTTCAAGCTTGCTTTCCCATTCGTCCATCAGAGCAATACTAAGGTCTGGTGTGCGAAGCCAATGGCCCCAAAAAGGACTGTTTTGCAACAGTACCGCGCTAAGGTCGCCATATTGGGCATTGGCATTCATGGGGTTGATGCTGTGGCTGCCGCCTAAAACCAGCCCCTTACCGGTAAGCATTTCGCTGTCGGGGTGAAATTGGTAATACATCGTCAGCACATCTTTGGCTGCTTTATAATGGCAGTCTTCCAGGCTTTCTTCGCTAATGGGGATGAACTTGCTTTTATCGCTGGTGGTACCGCTGCTTTTTGCAAACCAGTAAATCGGGCTGTTCCAAAGCAGGTTTTGTTCACCCTGCATAATGCGCTCTATGTATGGCTTTAAATCATCGTAAGTGTGAATGGGCACTGCTTTTTTAAAATCCCGTATGCTAAACAAGTCGTGAAAATTATACTTTCTTCCAAACTCAGTGTATTGCGCAGAGGTAACAAGGTTCTGCATCACTTCCCGCTGCGCGTCAACAGGGTGGCTTCTCCATCCGTCTATACGCCAGTGGCGCATACGTGCGAGTTGTGATATGGCCGGACTTAATAAAGGCATTGTGACGGCAATATAATAACATTATCTAAAACCTAAGATTGTTTTTAAAGGATAATACAGACTGTATTTATAAAAATTGATTGCCGGTACTATATATTTGCTGCTCATACCCAGTTAATGTACTTCTTTTTATTATTTTCTTTAATCGTTGTTACAGGCTGTAACATCATTGAGGATAAACGTCCCGCGCCGACTGCTCCCGTGATTGCAGAACCTGAGGTTTCCGGCCTAAAAGACAGTTTTTCAATCATTGCCGTTGGCGATTTAATGCTCGGATCTGATTATCCCGATCAAGAAAAATTTACTCATAAAAATATTCTTGCCACACTTTCAGATACGCTTAAAAACGCCGATTTTACAATCGGGAACCTGGAAGGTGTGCTGGCGCACGATACTTTATGCTCTGAAAAATGTAAAGACAAAAAAAATTGTTACGCCTTTCGCTCGCCTCCTACATTTGTACATTATTTCAAACAGGCAGGTTTTGATTTTCTAAGCCTGGCTAATAATCATTCGGGCGATTTTGACAATGAGGGCTTGCGCCAAACCATGAAAGTCCTGGATAGCGCCGGTATTCAATACGCCGGGTTGAAAAATATTTGCGAATACACCATTTTAGAAAAAGAGGGCCTGAAACTGGGCATCATTGGCGTAGGCCACTCCTGGCGGCATGTTTATATTAATGATTATGACCATATTAGCAGCCTCATAAAAACCGTAAAACAGAAAGCGGATGTGGCTGTGGTGTTCTTTCATGGCGGTGCAGAGGGCAGCCATGCAGAGCATGTGCCTAAGGCAGAAGAAAAGTTTTATTCTGAAAGCCGTGGCGATGTGCACCAACTGGCTCGTGTGTGTGTAGACGCTGGCGCCGACCTTGTAATTGGCAGCGGGCCGCACGTAACCCGCGCGATGGAACTTTACAAAGGAAGACTGATTGCCTACAGCCTGGGCAATTTTGCTACTTACGGTAAAATAAGCCTGAACGGGCCAATGGGAATAGCGCCCATTTTAAAAATTCATATTTCCAAAAGCGGAGCTTTTTTAAGCGGCCGCATCATTCCCACTCTGCAAAAACCTTTAAATCCTTCAACACCGATGTTAGATTCTGCCGGATCAGCGATACAAAAACTCATCCATCTAAGTGCCCAGGATTTTCCAAACAGTAGGCTAATCATTTCTCAGGACGGAAATTTAACATTATATAATTTTGATTTTAAATAGAAAACCCCATACCTTCGCTTTCAGAAATGACCCTAAGCTTGTGATCATCTCTAAAAATATTGTTTTTCAATTCAATATTTTTATAATCCAAAAAAACGTAAAAACCCCTTTCAAATTATCCCAAGAAGATTTTTAATCTTTTGATTTATCGACACTTTTATGTACGACATTCTACAACTGAACGAGATGCTCGTTCCTGAACTGCACGACATTGCAGACCAACTACAAATACCTAATTCAAAAAAACTGAATAAACAGGACCTGATTTACCAGATCCTCGACAGCCAGGCCATTGCAGGATCGAAAGATGCTAAGGATGACCGGCCAAAAAGAAAAAGAATTGTAAAAACCACCACGGGTGTTAGTAGCGAAGAAGCTTTTGTGGAGGACGAAGGAAAACCTGAAGAAGAAGAAGAAAAACCATCCAAAGCACCGGCCAAAAAAGCTAAAGCCCCTGGTAAAAAGAAGAAATCCTCTGAAGAAGCGGCTGAAAAACAAGTCACCACAGAAGAAAAAGCACCGGCCAAAAAACCTGCTAAAAAATCAACTTCAGGCCTTGAAGAAATTGAGGCAGCCAGCAATGAGGATGGCAGTAAGGATGATAAAGCAGAAAATACAGAATTCAGTTTTGACCCCGCTACAGAAGATTTTATTGCAAGAGCATTTAAAGCAACTGAAAAACTGGCAGCGCCTGAACCGGTTTTTGAAGAGCCGGTATACGAGGCAAAACCTGCTAAAAAAGAGGTACAAACCAGTTTTAACGTAGAGTTTGACGGCATAATTTTAAGCGAAGGCGTGCTGGAAATGATGCCCGATGGATATGGTTTCCTGCGCTCTTCTGATTATAACTACCTGTCAAGCCCCGATGATGTATATGTATCTCCATCACAAATAAAATTATTCGGTTTAAAAACCGGCGATACAGTGTTTGGCGCTGTGCGCCCACCTAAGGAAGGCGAAAAGTATTTTGCGTTACTAAAAGTGGATACTATTAATGGCAAAAGCCCCGATGAGGTAAGAGACCGCGTGCCATTCGACTACCTTACACCGCTTTTCCCGTTTGAAAAACTGAACCTGTTTACCAGGCCGTCAGATCTATCTACCCGCATTATTGACCTGTTCACGCCTATTGGTAAAGGCCAGCGCGGACTGATTGTGGCGCAACCAAAAACTGGTAAAACCATGTTGCTGAAAGCAGTAGCAAACGCCATTGCCGAAAACCATCCCGAGTGCTACCTGATGGTAGTGCTGGTAGATGAGCGCCCTGAAGAAGTAACAGATATGGAACGCAGCGTGAAAGCCGAAGTAATTGCCTCTACTTTTGACGAGCCTGCTGAAAAGCACGTAAAAGTTTCTACAATGGCATTGCAAAAAGCCAAAAGGCTTGTGGAATGCGGCCACGATGTGGTGATCTTGTTAGATTCCATTACACGCCTGGCGCGTGCACACAACACGGTTTCTCCTGCCAGCGGCAAGGTGCTAAGTGGTGGTGTGGAAGCCAACGCCATGCAAAAACCTAAACAATTTTTTGGAGCAGCCCGTAAAATTGAAAACGGCGGTTCCTTAACCATTCTGGCCACTGCCCTTATTGATACTGGTAGTAAAATGGATGAAGTAATCTTTGAAGAATTTAAAGGTACCGGCAACATGGAATTACAACTTGACAGAAGGCTTTCCAACAAGCGCATTTACCCGGCTATTGACCTTACGGCATCCTCAACCCGCCGTGATGATTTGTTGCTGGATAGAGATGTGCTGCAAAGAATGAACCTGCTGCGCGTGTACCTGAGCGACATGAAAACCGAGGAAGCGATGAATGAATTACTCAAACGCATGAAGGGAACTAAAAGCAACGAAGAGTTTTTGGCCAGTATGAATTCTTAATTCTCATTTATTTATAAAAAAAATCCTGCCTCATTGGGCGGGATTTTTTTTAGCTATTGATCTCTGTACGTACAAGGCCATTTTTATCTTCCGCTTTTCGTAAATCATAAAAGATCAGAAACCGTATTTTTGCCCACCTTATAATGACGGAAAAAGATAACTTACATATTGCGCTCGTTGGCAATCCCAACAGCGGTAAAAGCTCGTTATTCAATATACTTACCGGGCTCAACCAAAAGGTGGGTAACTTTCCCGGGGTAACAGTTGATAAAAAAATCGGCACTACAGCCATCGGTTCCCGGCAAGCATTGGTCATTGATCTGCCCGGTAGTTACAGCCTGTATCCACGCAGGAAGGATGAAGAAGTATCTTACAAGGTACTTATGCATCAGGATAAAGACACCAAAGCCGATGTGATAGTGGTAGCAACAGACGCCAGCAGCCTGAAACGCAATCTGCTTTTTTGCACACAAATAATAGACTTAAAACGCCCCGTGGTAATAGCACTTACCATGATGGACCTTGCCCGCAAAAAAGGCATCATGATTGATACCGCAGAAATGGAGCGCGAACTTGGCGTACCCGTGGTGGCAGTCAATCCCCGAAAAAACAAAGGAATTGACAACCTGAAAAAAGCGATTGATATGGTTGCGGGCGTTATGTACAAGCCTGCTCACCGAAATTTTGTAGATGTGGCGGCGCTGGCACCGGATGCTGTAAAGGCAACGCATAATATTGTTCCCGGCCTTAGCGATTACGAGGCCGTGCATTACCTCATCAACCACCAGGTTTTTCCACTGGCAGGCGATGTAAATAAAAAAATTGAACAGGTGGAAAAAGACTACCAGTTCAACCCCACAAAAATGCAGGCGGAAGAGATTTTACAGCGATACAACCGCATCAACCATGTGCTGGCACAAGCGGTTACTTTTCCTGACGCTCATAAAAAATCAATTGTAACTGAAAAACTTGATAATATATTCCTGCACAGGTTTTGGGGTTATATCATTTTGCTTGGCGTGCTGCTTTTATTGTTTCAAAGCGTGTATTTACTTGCCACTTATCCCATGGACTGGATTGAGAGCGGCACTGCTGCCTTTAGTGGCTGGCTGAGCGAAGTGTTGCCGGATAACAGCTTTAGCGACCTGTTGATTAACGGTGTGATTGCAGGGCTGGGAGGCATCATCATCTTTATACCACAGATCATGATCTTGTTCGGACTGATCGCTATACTGGAAGATACAGGTTATATGGCGCGCATCAGTTTTTTAACTGACAGGGTAATGCGCAGCGTGGGGCTAAATGGCAAGAGTGTAATGCCAATGATCAGCGGGTTTGCTTGCGCGGTACCGGCCATCATGAGCACCCGAAATATTGAAAACCGAAAAGAAAGGCTGCTTACCATTTTAGTTACACCTCTTATGAGTTGCGCGGCAAGGCTTCCCGTTTACATTATCCTCATTGGGCTGGTCATTCCTCAAACCTATTTATTCGGGTTCATTAGTTTACAAGGTTTGGTAATGACAGGACTTTACCTGCTGGGGCTTGTTTTTGCCATGCTGGTAGCTTACGTAGGCAAGTGGTTTATCAATATAAAAGAAAAAAGCTTTTTCATTTTAGAACTGCCGCTTTATCGCACGCCCCGGTGGAAGAATGCCGTACAAACCATGATTGAAAAAGCTAAAATATTTGTGTTGCAGGCAGGTAAAATTATTATGCTCATCAGCCTTATTCTGTGGTTTTTAAGCTCCTATGGTCCCAAGGAAAGAATGCAACAGGTGCGCACCAACTATGAGGTGGCTTTGTCGCAACCCAATGCAGACAGCACATTGGCAGCTGAGCAATGGTCATCGGCAAAACTGGAAAACTCTTATGCCGGTATTATGGGTAAGTTTATAGAGCCGGCAATCAGGCCACTGGGTTATGATTGGAAAATTGGCATTGCCCTGATCACTTCTTTTGCCGCGCGCGAAGTTTTTGTGGGCACAATGGCTACGCTTTACAGCGTAGAGGATGACGGCGGAGAGAATCTGGCGCTGCGCGAAAAAATGGAAGCTGCTACTTTTAGCAACGGCACAAAAGTGTTTACACTGGCTACCGGAATTTCGCTGATGATTTTTTATGTGTTTGCTATGCAGTGTATGAGTACGCTGGCTATTGTAAGGCGTGAAACGGGTTCCTGGAAGATACCAATGGTACAGCTATTGTATATGACAGCGCTGGCTTACCTATTAGCTTGGATCGCGTACCAGGCTTTCAGCTAAGAGTTACTTTTTCAAATTAAATTTTGTCTCTTTTCCACTTCGTATCAATGTGGCATCGCTGCCCTGTGTTTTCCAGGTAATGTTACCATTGCTGTAAGTCGCGCTATTGGCCGAAGCCTCGGTTTGCATTAGTTTGATATCCTCTCCGCCAACACTAAGCGTTACAACAGCCATTTGCCCATTGTTGTTATAAACCGCTTTCAGGCTTTGCCCGTCTGCACTCACAAAATTTTCTGTAATGGTTTGTACGCCGGGTGTTGTATTTGGCGCGGCTGCAGGCAGGTCTGCCGCCTGTGCCGGAGCAGCTTTTAATACTGAATCCGCAATAAGGCTGTCCACATGGTCGGTAATCGGCGCTGTGGTTACTCCCATCGAATCTCTAACCATGGGTTCTGATTCCGCGTCATTATTATTGCAAGCTGTAATGAAAAGAACGCAAAAAGTGATCGGGAGAAAGAATAATTTTTTCATCTATTTATTTTTTACGTTTTTAATAGTCATATATAGCTAAATGTAAATCTTCCTAGTCAAATTTATATACTTATATGTGACTCTAAAAAATTAACTATCGCAATGCCTGTGCCAATAAAAAATCTTTTCTTTACTTTTAACCATGTCACAGCCAACCCTTACCATCAGCAAAATTGAACTACACAAAATCTCCATCCCGTTAATAGAACCTTTTGTAATATCGCTTGGCACATTGTACAATGCAGAGAACGTAATAGTCATTATTCATACCAGCCAGGGCATAACCGGCTGGGGCGAATGCAGCCCTTTTTTAACCATTAATGGCGAAAGTGCAGATACAGGTATTGTAGTAGGCACATATTTTGAGAAACAATTAGTTGGCGCTAATGCTTTAAATATTGAAGAGCGCATTGCAGATATGAACAGCGTGATATATTCCAATAACAGCATTAAAAGCGCTTTTGACATGGCCTTGTACGACATCGCCGCGCAACATGCTGGTGTTCCGTTGTACCAGTTCTTGGGTGGTAATGCTGGCAAACCCATATTTACCGATTACACAGTAAGTGTGGGCAAGGCAGAGAAAATGGCTACAGATGCCATTAAGATTAAGGAGCGTGGTTTTCCGGTAATAAAAGTAAAACTGGGAAAGAATGGCAAAACGGATGTGCAAAGAATTAAAGCCATCAGGGATGCAGTGGGTTACAACATTCCCATAAGGATTGACGCCAACCAGGGTTGGAATTTTGAAGAAGCCATTGAAACCCTGAAAGCGCTGGCGCCTTATCAAATTCAGCATTGTGAAGAACCGTTGCCACGATGGGATTATATGCGGCTGCCGGAAATAAAAAAGCTTAGCCCCATTCCCATTATGAGTGACGAAAGCTGTTGTGATCACCATGATGTGAAGCGGCTGATCAATTTGAACGCCTGTGATCTGATCAATATAAAACTGGGAAAAAGCGGTGGCATTTTTAACGCGCTCAAAATGATCAGACTGGCTGAAGCGGCTGGTATGAACATTCAGTTGGGAGCTTTTCTGGAATCGAGGCTGGCCATGACGGCTTTTGCACACCTGGCGCTGTGCAGCTCCAACATCGTTCACTTTGATTTTGATACGGCACTAATGTTCAGACAGGACCCGGTAGCGGGCGGCATTACCTACCATAGCAACGGACTGATTAAAGTGCCTGAGGCACCTGGAATTGGAGCAACGATTAAATCATCGTTCCTCAACCAAAATATAAACGCACATGGGAAAGATTGAATCATTTAAACACGCCCAACATGTCGTTAAAAAAGTACAACGAAAAAAGAAAGTTCAATGAAACCTCCGAGCCGGAAGGAAAAGTAAAAAAAAGCGATGCCAAACTCGTATTTGTAGTGCAGCGCCATGCCGCATCGCGGTTGCATTATGATTTTAGGTTAGAAATGGAAGGTGTACTTAAAAGCTGGGCCGTACCAAAAGGCCCCTCGCTTAACCCGGGTGACAAGCGATTGGCGATGATGGTAGAAGACCACCCTTTCGATTACAGAACTTTTGAAGGCACCATTCCCGAAGGCAACTATGGCGCCGGTGAAGTGGAAATATGGGATGAAGGCACTTACGAGCCTTTGCAAAAAGTAAGCGGTAAAAAGGATGAAGGTATTTTGCTGAAAGAACTGCACAGCGGCTCGATCAAGATCATCATGCATGGCAAAAAACTAAAAGGCGAGTTTGCACTAATAAAAATCAAAAATTCGGAAGAAGGCAATGCCTGGCTGCTCATCAAACACCGCGATGAATATGCGGTAGATGAAGCTTATGATGCCGAAGACCAGGTGAAAAAAAATTCAAAAGTAACGGCGGCAGTTAAAGCCAAAGCAGCAAAAAAGCCGGGCAAAGCCCCGGCGAAAAAAAAAACTGAGCCAGAACCCAAAAAAGCATTCCGCAACTTTGACAAATACATCACTGGCGAAAAAAAATTAACCAGCTACATTAAGCCTATGCTGGCCACTCTTTCTGAAAAAGTTTTCAGCGATAAGAACTGGGTATTTGAAATTAAATGGGATGGGTATAGGGCTATAGCCGAGATAAAAGATACATTTAGATTTTATTCCCGGAATGGCCTGTCCTTTGCATCAAAATACCCCCCCATTATTGAAGCGCTTCAATCGCAAAAGCATGAAATGATACTAGACGGGGAAATTGTGGCGTATAATGAAGATGGCTTGCCGCATTTTCAATCTTTACAACACTATGGAGAAAACCCTAATGTACCGCTCATTTACCACGTATTTGATCTTTTATACTTAAACGGAAATGATACCACCGGCCTTACGCTGTTACAGCGCAAGGAACTATTAAAAGAAGCGCTGGAAGAAACCGAGCATATTAAATACTGCGATCACATAGCTGAGGATGGCAAAGCATTTTTTGAAGTCATTCAGAATAAAGGGTTGGAAGGAATGATTGCAAAAGAAACTGCTTCAAACTATATTACAGGCAGGCGCAGCGCCAACTGGCTTAAAATAAAAAATCTACAAATAGAAGAAGTGATCATTGGAGGCTATACCCAACCACGGGGTTCGCGCAGCAAATTTGGCGCGCTTATTTTAGGAAGGTACAAGGATGGTGAACTTATTTATGCCGGACATACCGGCACGGGGTTTGATGAAGCATCGCTGGCTGAACTTTACGAAAATATGCAGCCGCTTGTCACAAAAAAATCCCCGTTTCAAGTAGTTCCAAAAACAAACATGCCTGCTACCTGGGTAAAACCATTGCTGGTTTGTAATATCAAATTTTCAGAAATTACAAGAGATGGTATTTTCAGGCACCCGGTTTTTATGGGCCTGCGTATTGATAAGCAGGCAGAAGAAGTAACTCAAAACCCTGAAGACATGGCAACAAAAACACCCGTAAAAAAAGCTGCAGCAAAAAAAGTAACTCCTAAAAAAGCTACAGCAAAAAAAACCGGGAAAGCCTCGCAAAAAAGTGAAGACCGGGATAATGAAGTAGTAAGAAAAATAGGCAAGGCTGAACTAAAACTGACGAACCAAAACAAAATTTACTGGCCCGATGAAGGCTATACCAAAGGCGACCTGATTGATTATTATGAAAAAATGGCTGATTATATATTGCCTTACCTGAAAGGGCGACCCGAAAGCCTGAACCGCTTTCCGAGTGGTATTAAAGGCAACAGCTTTTATCAGAAAGATGCAGGTGACGCGGCACCAGACTGGGTAACCACTGTAAAAGTTTTCTCAGAAAGCAATCAAAAAGACATTGACTATATTGTTTGCAATGATAAGGCCACGCTGTTGTACCTGGCCAACCTGGGCTGTATTGAAATGAATCCCTGGAACAGCACTACCAAAAACCTTGAGAACCCCACCTACATGATTATTGACATTGATCCTTCAGAAAAAAATACTTTTGAACATGTGATAGAAGCCGCGCTGGCCACTAAACAGGTGCTGGATGAATTAGGAGCTGACAGCTATTGCAAAACTTCCGGCTCGTCGGGGTTGCATGTGTTTGTGCCCATGGCTGCCAAATATAATTACGAGCAGGTAAAAACATTTGCGCACCTGGTAGCAACAAGAGTTACGGAATTATTGCCGGATACTACCACGCTGGAGCGCTCACTGAGCAAGCGTAGCAAAAGCAAAATATATGTGGATTATTTACAAAACCGCGGCGGGCAAACCATTGCCAGCGTGTACAGCCTTCGGCCAAAACCCGGCGCCACAGCTTCTGCGCCGCTGCATTGGGAAGAGGTGAAAAGCGGGTTGACACCAAAAGCATTTGATATAAATACCCTTCCGAAAAGAGTAAAAGAAGTGGGAGACATTTTTAAACCTGTAATGGGTAAGGGCTTTGATCTGAAAAAACTTTTTTAAGTTTTTATTGCACTTCAAAAGTCTGAATAGCGCTTCCAGGTACGCCCGCCCTGTCAATACCCTGCACAATAATAACATACCTGCCCGGCAAATCAGAAGTATATATTCTTTCTTTATAACTTCCATTGATCATTTTAATATCCGGCGCCCATTTTAGAACATTCCTGAAATCTGGTAGCCTGCTTTTTTGCTGTTGTGCATCATCATATACTGGCGAGTAAAACTCTCTTACTAGCTGTAAGCCGGCATAATCGAGCACCAACGCGTTGGGTTCTAACGCGTAATTGTCAATGGTAGGATGATAGGTTTTCCAGTTGAGAATGCCATCAAATACAGACTTGCCATAAACATACTTTTGTGAAACAAGTTCCAGCGTATGGATCTTCAGCGGATCAAATTCAAAAAACTTATTAAAATTAAAAACCGGTACTCCATCCAGGAGGTTAATAGGATCTGAATTGTAGAATGCTTCAGTAGCAAAATTCACCATGGGCAGATATACGCGCCCTCCCCTGAGCCGCACAGATACCAGCGTTACATACTCTCTTAGAATTTCTTCAATGGTGGTAAACCTTGTATAATCTTCCAGCTTATACCTTACATCCGGCACCGAATAAAACGCCGTAGTGTCGGTAAACGAAGGATAATGCATCCGCGACATTTGGTCTGACAGGTAAATGTTTTGCACTTGCATACCAACATTTTGTGATAAAAGCGTGGCAGGATTGTTTACCGGCCTGCGAAAGGGCGCAATGACCGCGCTGCTATAATCTTTACTGAACGGATCATTGATTTCAACTTTATACATTGAATCGGTTAACGGGTTTGTTTGTGCAATTAAGTGCGTGCCGCCTATGAAGTTATTTATTTCAGCAACGATTGAACCATCTGCTCTGCTGACTGCAGTTTTAAATTGTGTAAGCGGCGATGGACTTGAAAGATAGGTATTGATGTTTGAAGCAGGTTGCTCATTGGCGG
>JAFAFV010000065.1 GCA_023423285.1 Bacteroidota bacterium | reverse complement strand
CTTATGCACCTGCCCGATTGATGCACTTGCCATTGGCTTAGGATCGAATGTGCTGAATAGTTTAGAAATTTTTACGCCAATCTCATCTTCAATAATTTGCTGCACTTTTTCGTATGGCACTTCATCTACATCGTCTTGCAAACTGGCCAATGCCTGCAGGTAGGCGTCGGGCAAAAGATCAGGACGCGTGGAAAGCAGCTGGCCCAGCTTTACATATGTAGGGCCCATTTTTTTCAGGTCTTCTACAAGTTCTGCGGGTTTTTCATAGCTATTCGTTTCTTCTGTTTCTTCAGATATTTCTCCAAAAGCATTTTCGCCGGCAGACTTCACTATATCGCTGCTCCAGTACTTTAAGGTAAAACCTATAAACTTGCGGTATCGCTCTGCCGTTTCTGATAATGACATAGTTGACTTTTTAATACAGATTTTAAAATTATAGAGAATTGATTAACCCATCGGTCAAATTCTTCCACTGTATTTTACTAAATCCAAAAACGCTGCCAGTAGCCACCAATGAGTTTCTAATTTTATCAGTAACTGCCACTCCTTTTATATTGGGCTTTTCATTTCTACCATGTACTTCTGCAAAAACTTCGTTTCCTTTTTGCCTTATAATAAATGTACTCGATGCTTCACTTGTAAAAAAATGCGCCACGTCCCGATCATTATTTAATGGACAAGCAACCGGCCTTACGATGATGCTCAGGCAGGCTTCGCCTTCATTACGCTCTTCTGTAATTTGTTGTACCCGCACCCAGTCATCCCCATCACCAGATGGGTTATCAGGCCCGGGAATATTAATGCGGAAATAATCTTTTTCCTGCGCTTCTCTTTCTACAGGTTCAGCTTCCTGCCCGTATAAAGTAAAGTTAGCAAGCGCTTCTCCCGTGTATTGTTGCCAATTGTTTACCAGCAATAGTTTATTACGAAGTGCATCATAAGCATTGGCTGCTTCATGAGTTGTTGAAAAAGTTTTTGAGCATGCTACGTCCAATGAGGCGCCGCTGTGCTGGTGTGGAATGTTATCGTTTGCAGTCATGGATAATGCATAAATTTAACAAAAAAGCGGCAACACATGTGTGCCGCCGCTATAATCATTACACTATATCTAAATAGCTTTTACATTCACTTCAGATACGGCAAGTTTTGTTAAATCAGTATCGCACTTTTTTTCTTCATTTAGAGTTTCCACCAATAACGCTAGAGCTTCTTTATGGCCAAGCATTTTGGCGTAAGTTGCCAGCGTACCGTAGGAAGCAATTTCATAATGCTCTACTTTTTGCGCGGCGGCAATGATACCAGCATCACGTACAGCACCGGTTTCTGTTTCTTCCAATATACTTTCACCCTCTTTTATCAAACCCTCCATTGCCTCGCATTTTTCAGCTTTGGCTTTTTTACCTATGGAATTAAAAACTTCCTCCAGACGGGTAACCTGTGCTTTTGTTTCTTCTAAATGCTTGTTAATTGCTTCTTTAAGTTTAGGTGAAGTAGCATTTTTATGCATTTTGGGAAGGGCTTTGGTAAGTGCTTTTTCAGCCCAATAAACATCTTTTAAGCCATCTTCAAAAAACTCTTGCAACTCCTGTGCCGCATCTTTTTTTGCAGGAACTTTGCCTGTTGATTTTGCTTTTGCCATAGTAATATTTTTAAGGGTTAATTAATCTTGATGCGCTAAGCATCGGATTAAAACCAATACGGCAAGATTAATGCCATAACTCAATAGTACAAAAAAAATACTTATAAAACAGTTCATATAGATACTTGATCACCTGCAAAATCGGTAATGATTCAATAATTCACTGCTTTCCCCGTTCAATAAATTTTTCACAAGTTGCATCCCTTGTATAGAAAATGTAATGCCGTTGCCTCCAAAACCTAAAACGAATATTGCATTATTAAATTTGGGGTGCATGCCAATGTAGGGCAAGCCATCTTTAGTGGTTCCAAATGCTCCTGCCCAGCTATAATCCTCTACAAATTTGACACCGGGCATGATGTGCTCCAACTTGTTCATCAGCTTTTCGGCTTTACGCTTCTTTTGATATTCCCGAAACAGAGAAGAATTAAATTTAGCATCTTCGCCCCCAATCAGCAGTCGTCCATCGTCAGTGGTACGCATATAAAAATAGGGGTCATCGGTATCCCATATAAGCATATCATTAAGATGGAGATTGATCTGAATATCTGTCTCACTTACACAAGCAAACGTGCTGATGATGTTGGCTACTTTTTCATTTAAAATTCCCAGAGTTTCAAATCCTGAGCAAAAGACCACTTTTTTGCACTTCACTTTCCAGCCGTCGGCAGTAACCATTTCAACGCCGTTCTTCTTATAGTCAAATTCTTTTAGTTCTGTCTGATCATAAACCTGCAGGCCACGGTTTGTATTTTTCCAAATTAATTCGTGCGCCAGCTTATATGCATCCATGCTGGCTGCTGTATGAGAGAGTATGCCTCCATAAGTTTTAAGTCCATATTCTTTTTTTATTTGAGATGCGTTCAGCCACTCTACCCCAAGCTGGTATTTTTCACGAATTGTAAACTCTTTTTTTAGCCACTTTGCAGCATTCGTATTGTGTGCCGCATAAAGCGACTGTTTGCGGTCAAAACCGCAATCAATTTTTTCTTTCTTTATCAGTTTTTCAACATCTTTTATAGCAGCGATGCCCGCTTTATAACAAACAGCAGCGCCCGCCTCTCCTATCTTCTCTGCAAGTAAATACATCGGCACGTCAATTTCATATTGCAGCATAGATGTGGTAGCAGCGGTGCTGCCCTGGCCTATATCCCGCCGGTCGACTATCGCAACTTTATAACCCTCGTCAAGCAGCGCATGGCTAATAAGAGCGCCTGTAATGCCTCCGCCAACCACAACTATTTCAGCAGATAAATTTTTTTGTAAAGAAGGGTAACTATAAAGCAATCCATTTTTTATTAGCCCGAAAGACTCAAAACTTCGTAAACGCATAAAATATTTTAAATAAAGATAGAGGTTAAACGCAGTTCTGGGATAATTGCATTTCTCCCATTTCGAAACTTACTACACATTGCTAATGAATCCTGTGCAGGTTATAGCATCAGATTTTGAACCTGAGAAAAATCATGATTAAAAACCGCAAACTTTGCAAGATATCCGGGCTTTATGTAACCAATTTTATCCTGCATACCAATGGCGAGCGCCACGCGGCTGGTAGCCATTTCAACCGCATCTTGTAGTGTTACGCCTAAATGCTTAACCGCATTTTTTACTGCCTCCGGCATTGAAATAGCTGCACCAGCAAGACTGCCTTGCTGATCGCGGTAAAAACCGTCATTCATTTCTATATTAAACCCTTCCCAACCGAAGCGCTTTTTTTGACGGCCTAAAAATGAAGAATCGGTAATCAAAAATAATTTATCCTGCTTTTGCCGGTAGGCGATACGCGCAGCCGCGTAATGGCAATGACCGCCATCTAAAATAATAGGTGCATATACATCGCTGTTATCAAACACAGCGCCTACGAGGCCACACTCCCGGTGCCCCATTTGCGTCATAGCATTAAAAAGATGAGTAACCAAGCTGATGCCCTTTCGGAAGCAATGCTGCGCCTGGTCATACGTCATGGTAGTATGCCCGGCCGAAAGCAGGATGCCGCTTTCAAGTAATAACTCCAGTTGAGACTCTGAAAATTGTTCCGGCGCAATCGTCATCACTTTTATCACATCTTTTCCATGACTGATGATCGTTCTTAATTCTTCATCCGTAGGCTTTCTGATGATAGAGGGATTGTGAGCGCCTCGTTTTTCAGGATGGAAAAACGGGCCTTCCAAATGCATGCCCAGCACCCCAGGGTATTTTTGCTTGAACCGGCGAACCGATTCAATGGCTTTTAAAATAACCGGCAGTGGCGATGATATGAGTGTGGGCAAAATAAAAGGAGTTGCATAATCACAGCACGCACTGTAAATATCTTCAAGTGTATCCTCATCCGGAGTTTGTGAAAAATACTTTTCCCTGCCCCCGTTAATTTGAATATCTATAAATCCCGGTGATATGTTTTTACCTTTCAGGTCAATAACTGGTATATCTGCAGGAAATTCGTTTGTAAGGGCAGATACGGCACCGTTTTCAATAATTATATTGGTAAAATTTTCTACCGTCTCCCCCGTAAAAATCCGCGCGTTGATAATTGCCGTTGCCATAGTTTTACAAATATAGATCAATGGCTGTAGTAAGAATATTTGCAACAGATTGTATTTTTATCAAATAAATTTTATACACATGGTTACAAAAAGAGAGAATTACATATCGTGGGATGATTATTTTATGGGCGTGGCTCTGTTGTCGGGCAAAAGGAGCAAAGATCCTTCCACGCAGGTGGGCGCCTGCATCGTGAATCAGCAAAATAAAATTGTGGGCGTGGGATACAATGGCTTTCCCATTGGTTGCGATGATGATTCGTTTCCCTGGGGAAAAGAAGGCGATTATCTTGACACTAAATATCCGTATGTGGCACATGCTGAGCTAAACGCTATTCTTAACGGTATTGGCGACCTGCACGGCTGCAGAATTTATGTGGCATTGTTTCCATGTAATGAGTGCACAAAGGCCATCATTCAATCGGGTATTAAAGAAGTGGTATATCTTTCTGACAAATATGCGAAAATGGACATTTTTATTGCTTCTAAAAAAATGATGGAAAGTGCGGGTGTGGTGTACAGGCAGGTGAAACCAGGTATTGATTCACTTACACTTTCATTTGACCAAAATCATGTGTAGCTTTAGCATCCTCCATTCACCTTCAACAATGTGGCGGCTACAATTCCTGCTGTTTCGGTACGCAGCCGGGTATTGCCGAGCGTTACAGGCTGATATTGATTTTGCAGCGCCACATCAATTTCTGCGGGCGTAAAATCTCCTTCGGGGCCTACTAAAATAATTGCTGACCGGTCTGCAATTTTTATGGATTGTTTTTCACCCTCAATACAATGCGCAATATATTTCAGATCTGATGTTTGAAAAACGGTGTTTTGTATAAACTCATCAAATGATATAGGTTCATGCAATTTGGGCAACCAGGTTTGCCTGCTCTGCAGCATTGCGCTGATCATAATATTTTTCAACCGGTCGTGGCGCACTTTCTGTTTTTCTGTTCTGGCGCAAACCAAAGGTACAATTCTGCTTACCCCTATTTCCGTGGTTTTTTCTAAAAACCATTCAAAGCGGCTGATATTTTTAAGAAGCGAAATGGCAAGCGTTACCTCCGGTCCGGCAGCTTCGGTAAAAGTTGTTGAAACCACTTTTACCGCGCTATGTTTTTTATGCGATTCGGTAATTTCCGCAGTTAATAAATGGCCGTTGCCATCGGTAAGGTGCAACTCATTACCGGGCTGCATGCGCAAAGCCTGTACCATGTGACGTGAATTGTTTTCATCCAGAACAAGCAATTTTTCGGAGGGATCAAATTGATCAATATAAAAAAATGGTAGCTGCAATTGTTTCAGTTTTATATTTCTCTACAACCACAAATGGTCAAACCAAATAACAAACCCCTTCGAGTGCAAGGTCTGTTTCAGGAAACACTTCCCTTGTTTCGGTTAGAAAATCATCCAGCACATCATATTTACTGCTAAAGTGCCCGATCAAAAGCTTTTTTACAGATGCCTTTTGGGCTATACGCCCTGCCTGCTTTGTAGTGGAGTGAAACCTTTCCGTGGCGCGATCAGCAAAATTATCCAGGTAAGTAGTTTCATGGTAAATCATATCGGCACCCCGTATGTGTTCAATAATTGACTCGTCATATTTTGTATCGGCACAAAAAGCATACACGCGGCCCCGGGCGGCATCTACTGTAAGCAGTTCGTTTTTTACCACTGCTCCATTCTCATCTACATAATCGTTTCCGCTTTGCAAACTTGTATATTCCCCTACGGGAACGTTGTATTCCTGCATTTTAGCCGGATTGATACGCCGAGGTTTTTTAACTTGCCTGAAAATAAACCCATAGCACTCAATACGATGACTGGTTTTAAAACAACTGATCTCAATATCATCTACCATCATCAGCTTACCGGATTGAGTGATTGGATGGAAATGTAAATCGTAAGTGAGTTGTGTATCTGCTACTTTCAGTTGCAGGTCAATAATTTCTTTTAATGCAGCGGGTGCCACAATGTGCAGTTCCTGCTGGCGGTTCAGCAATGCAAAAGAATTGATCAGGCCAATCAAACCATAATAATGATCGCCATGTAGATGTGATATAAAAATATGGGAGATCCTGCTGCGCCTGATTTTATATTTTATCAATTGAATTTGTGTACCCTCGCCGCAGTCCACCAAAAAGTTTTTGCCAGGCATGGTAATTACCTGGCTGGTAGGGTGTCTGTCAAAAGCAGGAACGGCAGAGTTATTTCCAAGTATGGTTACACCAAGCATATTTGTATCTTATTCCTCTTTCTTCCCCGGCCCGGAGAAGAGTGCTGAGATTTGCATAATGATTTAAATTTTAAAACTCCACATTAAGTTATAGTGGCCTGATCTTTACTCACTCTCCTCCCAATCTTCGCCATCCATCAGCTCCCTCTCAATCTCTTCCATTTGCACTATGTCCCATGCCTCGCTTTCTGTAGGAGTGGCATTAAACAACTCCAAAAGTTCTGCATTTGACAGAAATTGTTCAACTTGTTTTTGAAGGCAGCATATAACAAATGATGCGTTTTGCTGGTAAAATTCCTGTTGTATCTGCAATAGTTGTTCAGCTCCCTCATCGTCAATATTGGCAATACTTTCCATATTGAAAACCACATTTTTAACCTTGCTTTTCAGGTAAGGAAGCAGTGTTACGCGCATACCGTCTGTCATTGTTGCAGATATTTCGGACTCTAAGGGTATAATAACATGAAATTTTTCTTTGGTATCAATTTTGACCTGCATAATTAACCTAATTTATTGAGGACAATGGTAGGCAAAAACTATTTAAAACAACGTCCCAAATATATTTCTTAATATTGTAATAATCATTTTTATCTCAAAATATGGATAATAATTTTTCAACTCAGGTAAAAGAAATCATCTCATTCAGCAGAGAAGAAGCTCTGCGGCTGGGCAATGATTTTATTGGCACAGAACATCTTTTGCTTGGCTTAATTCGCGAGGGTGATAATACCGCGATTAAAATTTTAAAAGGTTTTAACGTAGATATTTTTGAATTAAAAAAAGAAATTGAACTCGCCATTAAAGATAAAACCGGCAAAAACATCGCCAACATCAACAGCCTTCCTCTTACTAGGCAGGCAGAAAAAGTAATCAGGGTTACTGTTTTAGAAGCAAAATCTTTAAAAAGCAATTTGGTAGAAACAGAACACTTGATGCTGTCTATCTTAAAGAACAAGGAAAATATTGCTACACAGATATTAAACCAGTTTGATATTGACTACGATGTTTTCCGCCAGGAAATGGGCACTGTCAGGTCAAACGACCCTTCTGCCGAGTTTGGCGAAGAAGGCGATGAAGATTTTGATGACGAAAGAAAATACTCCCAGCAATCTCGCAGCACAGGGGCAGCTAAAGGCAATACCAAAAGTAAAACGCCTGTACTTGACAATTTTGGCCGCGATGTGACCAAACTGGCAGAGAGTGGCAATCTTGACCCCATAGTAGGCCGCGAAAAAGAGATCGAACGCGTTTCACAAATTCTAAGCAGGCGTAAAAAGAATAACCCGATTTTGATTGGTGAACCGGGCGTAGGTAAAACAGCTATTGTAGAAGGTCTGGCGCTGCGTATTGTACAGCGTAAGGTAAGCCGCGTGCTTTTTGATAAACGGGTAATCTCACTTGATCTTGCATCGCTAGTGGCTGGCACAAAATACCGTGGCCAGTTTGAAGAAAGAATGAAGGCCATTATGAATGAACTCGAAAAGAACCGCGATGTAATCCTCTTTATTGACGAAATGCACACCATTGTTGGTGCCGGTGGCGCCAGCGGATCGCTGGATGCCAGCAATATTTTTAAACCAGCCTTGGCCCGTGGTGAACTCCAGTGCATTGGCGCATCTACTCTTGATGAATACCGTATGTATATTGAAAAAGACGGAGCACTTGACCGCCGTTTTCAAAAAGTAATGGTGGACCCGCCAAGCGTGGATGAAACCATTCAGATACTTAACAATATCAAATCTAAATACGAGGATTTTCACAGCGTAACTTATACAGATGAAGCTATTGAAGCCTGTGTAAAACTAAGTGACCGCTATATAACTGACCGCCTGCTGCCGGATAAAGCCATTGATGTAATGGATGAAGTGGGCGCAAGGGTGCATTTAAAAAACATTAATGTACCTGACAATATTGTGGAGCTTGAAGAAAAAATAGAAAACGTTAAGAACGAAAAAAATAAAGTGGTAAAAAGCCAGAAGTTTGAAGAGGCCGCATCACTGCGCGATACAGAAAAACGCCTGGCTGAGGAACTGGAAAGAGCCAAACTGGCATGGGAAGAAGAAAGTAAACACAAGCGCTACCCGATTGATGAAGAAGCAATCGCCGAGGTTATCAATATTATGACCGGTATCCCGGTTCGTAAAATGGTGGAAGCTGAAACAGAAAAACTCCGCAAGATGTCGGATGACATGAAGGGAATGGTAATAGGCCAGGATGAGGCGATTGGTAAAGTGGTTAAGGCCATTCAGCGTAACCGTGTGGGGCTGAAAGACCCAAAAAAGCCGATTGGCACCTTTATCTTCTTAGGGCCCACCGGTGTGGGTAAAACTGAGTTGGCCCGCTCACTGGCAAGATATCTTTTTGATGCAGAAGATGCACTCATTCGTATTGACATGAGTGAGTACATGGAAAAATTTACTGTAAGCCGGTTGATTGGCGCACCTCCGGGATATGTGGGTTATGAAGAAGGAGGTCAGCTAACGGAAAAAGTTCGCCGCAAACCTT
>JAFAFV010000045.1 GCA_023423285.1 Bacteroidota bacterium | reverse complement strand
ACCACTTGGAGTGGAACTGGTTTTTAAACAACCAGCAGGTTCTTTACTGGCATTGGAGCCCCGACAAAGCCTGGGCCATGAACCACAAAGTACAGGGCTGGAACGAATGCCTGATCACTTATGTTTTAGCAGCCGCTTCAACAACATACGGCATTACAAAAGATGCTTATGATACAGGCTGGGCAAGAAATGGCGCTATGAAAAACGGCAAACAGTTTTATAACATTACGTTACCACTGGGGCAAGATTATGGCGGCCCATTGTTTTTTGAACACTATTCTTTTCTTGGGCTGAAGCCATCTGTACTTACAGACAGTTATGCTTCTTACAATGAACAAACCCGTAATCACACGCTCATTAATTACAATTATTGCAAAGCCAATCCAAAGCAATGGTATGGTTACAGCGATTCGGTGTGGGGATTAACAGCCAGCAACATTAAAAACGGTTACAACGCTAGTTCCCCCACAAACGACCTGGGTTATATAGCGCCAACCGCGGCCATTTCATCGCTGCCTTATACGCCGAACGAATCAATGGCCGCTTTAAAATTTTACTATTATGTATTGGGTGATAAACTTTTTAAAGAGTATGGTTTTACAGATGCATTTACTTTGGATGTGTTGAAAAATGGCGCGTGGTTTGACGATGCCTTTCTGGCCATAGACCAGGGGCCGATCATTGTGATGATTGAAAATTACCGAACATGGTTATTGTGGAATCTTTTTATGAGCGCGCCGGAAGTAAAGGCAGGTTTGACAAAACTGGGATTTGCAGGGTTATGAATATCCGGTAAACAAGGCGATACTCCTTTGTGACGTTGCGAAATTCTTACCGCTCTTTGCCGGAAAAAATCTGTACAAAGTGTGCTCTGTAAATATGATCATTTAAAAAATACTTAAACGATTCAAATGAAGAATGCATTTATTTTTTACCTAATACTATTTGCAGTATTGAATTTTAACGCGCAGTGCAATAAAGGCGGAAATGGGGGAGGTACGCCACCGCCCAATCCTCCGGGTACAAATGATGTTGAAATGTGGCTGACGAAAGCAGACCAGTCCGTGCTGCTGCAGAAGCAAAGCCAGATCATTTCTTTTGGTACAGTGGCTAATTCATTTCCCAATGCAGATGTGGATGAAACAAAAACTTTTCAAACCATAGACGGCTTTGGTTACACCCTTACGGGCGGCAGCGCCATGCTTATCAACCAAATGGAAACTACAGCTAAAACCGCTTTGCTGAATGAATTGTTTGGCAGCGGCGAAGGCAGAATTGCTATCAGTTACATCCGGTTAAGCATCGGAGCTTCCGACCTGGATGTCAAGGTTTTCAGCTACAATGATTTACCTGCCGGACAAACAGATATCAACCAGGATAACTTTAGTATAGCGCCTGATAAAGTGCATTTGATTCCCGTTTTAAAAAGTATTCTGACCATCAATCCATCCATAAAAATAATTGCCACACCCTGGAGCTCACCTGTGTGGATGAAAGACAATAACAACAGCATTGGCGGTAGTTTAAAACCGGAGTATTATAACTCCTACGCCAATTATTTTGTCAGGTACATCCAATCCATGCAGGCTGAAGGTATTCCTATTACTGCCATTACCCCGCAAAACGAACCCCTGCACCCCGGCAATAATCCCAGTATGTATATGACGGCAGAGCAACAGCGTGACTTTATCAAAAACAACCTGGGGCCTGCATTTCAGGCGGCAGGTCTTACTACAAAAATTATTGTATTTGATCACAACCTCGACAGGCCAGATTATCCTTCAATCATATACGCTGATGCGGAAGCTGCTAAGTATGTGGATGGTGCGGCCTTTCATTTATATGCCGGAGAGGTATCGGCCATGGGCAACCTGCACAATGCTTACCCCTCAAAAAATTTATACTTTACAGAGCAATGGACGGGTGCAAAAGGCACGTTTGATGGCGACCTGCAATGGCATATCAAAAATGTGATCATTGGCACCATGCGCAACTGGAGCAAGTTGGCTATGGAATGGAACCTCGCAAACGATCCCACCTACGGTCCGCATACGCCAGGTGGCTGTACCGAGTGCAAAGGGGCGGCTACCATCAACGGCTCTGCCGTAACCAGAAATGTTGCATACTATATTATCGCTCATGCTTCTAAATTTGTGCCGCCAGGTTCGGTAAGAATTGAAAGTAATTATGCCGGCATCATCCAAAACGTGGTGTTTTTGCGGCCGGATGGTAAAAAAGTAATGATCGCGTTGAACGAGGGACCCACGCCTTACACTTTTAATTTAAAACACAAAGGCAAGTGGGCGCCTGTTAAGCTAGAAGGCAAATCAGTAGTGACGCTTATTTGGTGAGGTTCTATCCCTTTGAACGTAAGGCTTAATGATTAGCGCTAAACCTCTCCACTTTGAAGAACTGCATTTTGTTTGCTTAAGCCAAAATGTGCTTAAGCAGATATTGTTGTATATTTGATGTATGGTTGAGGGTGATAACCTATATCATTTGCAGAAAAAAGTAGCACTGGGAGATGAAAAGGCGTTTCGGCAGTTGTTCAACCATTTTGCTTCCCATCTTACCCGTTTTGCCTTTTCCATCACACAGGATAAAGAGGCTGCCCTTGAAATGATGGATGAAGTGTTTGTGAAAGTTTGGAAAAACCGCAGCAAACTCCCCGATATAACTAATCTAAAAACTTACCTGTACACTTCCATCAAAAATGCATCTCTAAACTATCTGTCGCAAAAAGCCCGCGTACACCATAATGAGTTTTTCGATCTTGACAACCTACCGTTTGCCGATCACCAATCTCCTGAGCAAATGCTCATTGCCAAAGAAATCTTTAAAAAGATCAGCAATGCCGTAGACAGCCTGCCTCCCAAGTGCCGCATTATTTTCAGGCTGGTACGCGAAGATGGCTTAAAATACAGGGAAGTGGCGGAAATTCTGAATATTTCAGTAAAAACTGTTGACGCCCAAATGGTGATTGCGGTAAAAAAAATCAGCGAAAAGGTGAAATTCCACCTCGATGTTGTACCCGGTAAAAAAGTACGCAGCGCATAATGGCGCCATTCAAAAAAAATTCTTCTTTCTTTTAGGGTGAACACTCTCGTTTGCTGTCTCATAATATAAAGGCAGCCATGATACAGAGAGAACTTGCCATATTGATTACACGCACCCTTTCAGGCGAAGCCACTGAAGAAGAACAATCGCGCCTGAAAGAATGGTTGAAGGCGCACCCAGAAGACCGCTTTTTTATTGAATCACTGCAATCATATTGGAATGATGAAACCAGTTTTCCACAGGAAGACCTCAATGCGCGGTTTCCGCTGGTGATGGAAAAAGCCACAAGCAATAAATCCGAACTACCTCATCCTGCTAAAAGCAATAAAAGATTTTCAATATTGCCGCGGTGGCTGGTGGCAGCTGCGGTTGCAGGGCTTTTGTTGGTAAGCATCTGGCAGATTTGGCAGAGCACTGAAAGAACAGAGCAGCAACACTTCCACGAAATAACAACTGCAAAAGGTGAAAAATCATATCTATTGCTACCGGATGGATCAAAAGTATGGCTCAACTCGGGCAGCACTATTTATTACGATAAAGAATTTAGCGCGCCTGTGCGGCAAATAAGATTGAAAGGTGAAGCATTTTTTGATGTGGTGAAAGATGCCAACAAGCCGTTTGTAGTGCAAACGCCCGAACTGACCATCAAGGTATTGGGTACCAGTTTCAACGTGAAAGCTTATGAAAATGATGGAACTGTAGAAACAACACTCATCAGGGGTAGTGTACAGGTTGTGCCGAAGGTTACCACCCCGTACAAAAGCATATCACTGAAACCTGGCGAAAAAGCCGTGTATTTAAAAGAACATACTGATGAGAAGGCCAGCACCGTGCGCAAAGGCAACTCGGTAATACCACATTCTTTTATTATAGCAGAGTTGCCGTCAGTCAACGGTGGCGATTCATCAATTGCAGAGACATCATGGATTTATAACAGGCTGGTTTTTGAAGGCGATACTTTTTTAGAACTGGCCAAAAAAATGGAGCGCTGGTATGATATTAGCGTCGTTTTTAAAAATAAAGAAGTTTCATTTTACCGCCTGCGCGGTGCTTTTGAAGATGAAACACTCGAACAGGCTTTAAAGGGACTTCAGTTGATTGCGCCATTCAACTACAGCATTAAAGGTAATACGGTAGAAATTTATTAATTGCATAACGCTTTTGCCGTTTACCCAGCATGCAATGATCAGCGCGCCCATGCAGTCCGATTATTAAATAATAAATTAAAATGTATGACAACGAGCGAACACGCAGGCCGAAAACTGCTCTCCCAGCCGCTATTAAAAACTTTCGTGATTATGAAGGTTGTATTTTTTATGTTGTGCTTTACCGCGCTCCAGGTTCAGGCTAGTGAGGTGGTGGGCCAAAACATTACTGTGAATGCAAAAAACACAGAGATTAAACAGGTGTTGCGCGATATTGAGAAAAAAGGCGCTTTGCGGTTTATGTACAATTACAACCTTCCGGGACTTGATCGTAAAGTGAGCCTGCTGGTGCGCAACACACCTGTTACGGCTGCACTGGATCAATTGCTGAAAGGCACCGGGCTTACCTACAAAGTAGTCAGCGAAAAACTGATAGCCATTTTACCCGCCGTACAGCCAGATGTAGTGATTACGGGCCAGGTTATGGATCAGAACGGTACTCCGCTGTCTGGCGTATCCGTAATGCTCAGAGGCACTACTACGGGTACAACCACCGATGCTGATGGTAATTTTACGCTTACTGTGCCTGATGCTAACCAGGTGCTGGTATTTTCTTCTGTGGGATACGTAGAGCAGGAGTATCCATTAAACGGGCAAACCACCGTTGCGGTTGTATTGGTATCGTCTCAACAAGTATTGGAGCAGGTAGTAGTAGTGGGTTATGGTACTCAGAGAAAAGTAGATGTCACCGGCTCTGTAGCACAGGTAAAGGGAGAAGAGATTGCACGTATGCCTAACACCAATCCCATCAGTTCCCTGCAGGGTAAGGTAGCGGGTCTAACCATTAGCAACTCAGGCATTCCCGGCGCTGCACCGGTAGTGCGCATTCGTGGTGTAAACAGTACCAACAGCGCCAGCCCTTTGTACGTGGTAGATGGCGTGTTGCATGATAATATTGATTTTTTAAATCCTGCTGATATTGAAACCATAGATGTGCTGCGCGATCCGTCTTCTATTGCCATTTATGGTTTGCGTGGCGCCAACGGTGTCATTGCTATTACTTCAAAAAAAGCGGCGAGGGGACAAACCCGCGTGAACCTGCAAAGCTCAGCCGGCTTTAGCCAGGTAATTGACAGGATTGATGTAACTGATGCGGAAGGTTTTAAAAAACTGTACAATGCACAGCTTGCCAATTCCGGCGCTTCGCCGTTCGATTATTCAGGATATAATGCCAATACCAACTGGCAGGATTTGATCTTAAGAAAAGCATTCCTCACCAACCATAGCATAAGTGTTTCTAACAGTAGTGAAAAAACCACTACTTACCTGAACCTGGGATATAACAAACAGGAAGGCGTGGTGAAATATGGGGAGTATGAACGATTTACTGCCCGGTTAAACCAGGAAGTGCGCATAACCGATAGAATTAAAGTAGGCGGCGATATTGCCGGTACGTATTGGAATACCAACCCTACTTCAGTTTCTCTTACCAATGCGCTGTGGGCAGCACCTATTGTTCCAGTTCAGGCTGCAGACGACCTGTATTACAGCATGCCGTCTTTCCAGAGAGCGCAGGTGGGCAACCCGATTGCTACGCTGAACCGTAATAACAACACTTCCATCAACCGCGGGTACCGTTTCGTTGGTAATTTATTTGCAGAGTTCAAAATATTACAGGACTTAACATGGCGTTCCGTTGTGTACACTGACCTTGGTTTTAACAATAACAGGGGATATTCAGCACTGCCGTTTAGATTTATCAACATAGGAGAAAACGGACCTTCTGATACTACTTATGACAACAGGCAATTTACTTCTGTATCGCAAGGGCAGGAAGAATTCAGAAGGTTTCAGCAGGATCATACGCTGACCTTGGATAAAAACTTTGAAAATGGACATCGCCTTACTGCTGTAGCCGGTTTCACTACCGTGTACACCGATAATACCGGTATCAGTGGAAACAGGAGAGATACCACACTTAACATCCCAAACGATCCAGATTACTGGTACCTGGGCGTAGCTAATGTGAACAATCCTGGAAGTTATGGCGGTGGCGGCGGTAAAAGCGCACTTGCCGGTGGTTTTGGTAGGGTGAATTATGCTTTTAAAAACAGATATTTGTTAAACGCCACCATTCGCCGTGACGGAAGTTCTAAGTTTTCTCCAGAAAATCGCTGGGGTACTTTTGGAAGCGTGGGCGCCGGTTGGGTTATCAGTCAGGAAGAATTTTTCAGCAGTGTTGAAAACATCAACTTCCTGAAATTGAGAGCAGCATGGGGTAAAATAGGTAACTCAAATGGAGTGCCTGATAATTTGTATCAACCCGGTGTTTCCAATGCGTCAACAGCTATTTTTGGCGACAACGTGTACACGGCCGTGCAGGCAGCATACATTCCTGATCCCAACCTGCATTGGGAAGTGGTGCGCGGTATTGACATAGGCCTGGAAGTGCGTGCGCTTGATAACAGATTGAATACAGAAGTAAACCTGTACGATAGAACCACAACGGACATCCTTACCAGGCTGGCAATACCCAATGACAGTCGCGAGTACTTTACCAACCTGGGTAAAATTACCAACAGAGGTATAGAGATAACAGCCGGTTGGAGTGACAGAACAGAGAGCGGTTTCCGATATGGGATCAATGCCAACTTCAGTTATAATAAAAATATGGTGAACTCTATTGGTGACAATATCAATTTTGAGATATTGAGAAACGGAGCCAACAGAACGCAAACCGGTTATTCCATAGGATATTTCTACGGGTACAAACAAACAGGCATTTATCAGTCTGTTACACAAATAGAAAACCTGCCGTACTATTCCAATGCACGTCCGGGTGATATTATTTATGCCGATATTGACGGAAATGATACCATAAACACGGCAGACCGCACATACCTGGGCACACCATTCCCGCCTTATAATTTTGGCGCAAGCATCAACCTTGAGTACAAAGGTTTCGACTTTTTGCTGGAAGGCCAGGGCGTAGCCGGAAATAAAATATACGTTCAACGTCGTACACCAAACTTTGCTACTTTAAATTACGAGTCAAACAGATTGAACGCCTGGACGGTTCCTGGCTCTACCAATGTGGAACCTATTTTAGATAGCAGGCGAGGCAACAACTACCTGTTCAGCAGCTATTGGCTGGAGCCCGGAGATTACCTGCGCATCCGCACTATTCAACTGGGTTATAACATCAACAGGGACAGGCTGGAACAAACTTTTGTAAAGCAGGCGCGTATTTATATCAGCGGTCAAAACATCAAAACCTGGAGCCGCGTAAGTGGTTACTCACCCGAAGCTCCTATTGGTGATATTTTAGGAGGCGGTGCTGATAATGGCATTTATCCTGTTCCTGCTACTTACACGCTTGGTGTCAATCTAACCTTTTAATAATTTATTTGATGATTTACAACTTTAAAAGTTTACTCATGAACATAAAATACATACATAAAACAATTCCCGTTTCTATATTGGCTTGTTTTCTACTCGTATCCTTCACGGGGTGTAAAAAGTTTTTAGATACGCAAAGACAGGGCGCATATACAGCAGATAATTATCCTTATCCCGGTGGCAGCGGCCCATACGACCAATTTGTTTTTGGCGCGTATAATGACCTGCGCAGTTATTCAGTACACGTAGATGCTTTTGTAAATGCCACCAGCATTCGCAGCGATGATGCAGACAAAGGAAGTACGCCTGCCGATGGTGGCGCCAGCGTTGCAGAAATGGAAAACTTTCCTGTAACACCTTCTAATGCGCGTACCAATACTCTGTGGACCGGCTTTTACGGGCTGATTAATAAATGCAACAGCGCCATCATTAATATTGATACGCTTACCAGCATTACTGCATCAGAAGGTATTAAATTACAGTCAAAAGCTGAAGCACGTTTCCTGCGGGGATACGCTTATTTTATGCTGGTAAGGCTTTTTGAAAATATACCGATCATTGATACCATTTATGCAAATGTTACTTCGCAGCCGGTTGTGCCGCAAAGTACCGCGCAGCAGGTCTATGCTTTTATTGAAAAAGATTTGAGCTACGCTGTACAATACCTGCCTTTATCATGGGATGCAAAATTTATTGGCAGAGCAACCAAAGGCGCCGCTCAGGGCATGCTTGCCAAGGTTTACCTGTACCAGAGAAAATGGGGGCAGGCAGCTACAGCCGCAAATGCAGTGATGAACAGCGGACAGTATAACCTGTCTGTTTCTTACAATGATATTTTTGGCGAAGCGGGTGAAAACAGTAAAGAATCTGTTTTTGAAGTGCAGGCCACAGCCACATCTTCTATTCCTACGGCAAACGGCATACAGTATGCCAGTATACAAGGCGTAAGGGGAACTGGAAGTTGGGACCTGGGTTGGGGCTGGAACGTGCCCAGCGCTGTTTTAGAAGCGGCCTACGAACCCGGCGATCCCCGAAAAGCACGAACCATTTTGTACTCCAGCACAAGTACAAAACAAAATACAACTATTTATGGCGAAGTGATGCCGCTTTACCCCAGCCAGGTTCCTAACCCCATGTACAATCACAAAGTATTGTCAAGCCCGCAGCTACGCAATACCATTGCAAGAAGTTCGTATTGGATGAACGTGCGCATTTTACGCTATGCCGATGTGGTGCTGATGTATGCTGAAGCAGCCAATGAGATGGGCAATACTACCGCAGCGCTGGAAGCCTTAAATTCAGTAAGGGCCAGGGCCAGGAGGGGCGCGGCAGCAGGGGTGCTGCCTGATATTACTACTACGGATCAGAATGAATTAAGAAACGCCATCAGGCACGAAAGAAGGATAGAATTGGCCATGGAGCATGAGCGCTTTTTTGATATTGTGCGCTGGGGCATTGCGCAAACCATGATGCACGCGGCCGGCAAAACCAACTTTTTAGACAGCCGGGATGTGCGCTTACCCATTCCGCAGGCTCAAAGAGATTTAAGTAAAGGTGTGTTGGTTCAAAACCCCGGCTATTAATAGTTAATTTTAAAACGAATAAAAATGCTAAGCATTCATAATCATCTATACCGCTTTCTCACAGGCTTTTTAGCAGTAATACTATTAATAGCCTGTACCAAAGATGGTAATCCCAATAAGCTGCCAGATGTATCGCCATCAGAATATACCGGTAAAACCGGTGATGGCATTGTACGCGTACTGGCCATAGGAAACAGTTTTTCAGAAGACGCCATTGAAACCCATTTGCACAATCTAGCAAAAACAGATGGTCAAAAAATGATCATCGGTAATATGTACATTGGTGGCGCCTCATTGGAGCAGCATGTGCAGAACCTGCGCAACAATGCCTCGGTATATGAATATCGCAAGATAGACACTGCAGGCGTACGGCGCAATTATACCAACACATCGTTGGCTACAGCCGTGGTGGATGAGCAATGGGATTATATCAGTTTTCAGCAAGTAAGCCAGAACTCAGGCCAATACAATACGTTTGAAGCTTCTTTGCCCGAGTTGTATAATTATGTAAAGGCAAAAGCCATCAATCCCAATGTAAAATACATCCTGCATCAAACCTGGGCGTATGCACAAAGCTCCACGCACTCTGGTTTTGAAAATTATAATAAAGACCAGATGACAATGTACAATGCGATTGTCAGTGCGTACAATAGTGCCAAAAACCTGGTCCCCGGCAGCATATTGATACCGGCAGGCACGGCGATACAAAATGCCCGCACCAGCCTGGTTGGGGATAATTTTACAAGAGATGGCTATCACCTTAGCATCCCGTTTGGAAGGTATGTAGCAGCCGCCACCTGGTACGAAGCGTTGTTTGGTAAAAGCGTGGTGGGCAATACATACAAACCCAGTGAACTTTCTGCATTTGAAGCCTCCATCGCGCAAAACGCCGCTCATTTTGCCATACTTAAACCCGGCGAAGTAACGCAGATGGTCAACTTCCAGGGGGATGGCAATTTTACAGGCACTATCTATCTTAATTTTGGTACAGCCGCGCCACCTGCTCCCTGGAACGGCCTCACAGGGTTTACCGCAGGTTCTTCAGTGGCTTTGAAAAACACTACCAACAATTATACGGGCGTTGGCGCAGTAGTTGTAGAGCGATTTAATGGCGCCAATACGTCCGGGGAAACAGCTACTACTACTTCGTTTAACATGCCTGCTGCAGTATCTTCATCTGCCTTTTTTGGTAACAGTAAAGCAGTTTTTGGTGGTTTGCTCATCCCTCAAAGTGTTATTAAAATAACGGGGCTTAATAAAGACAATCGTTATAATTTCTGTTATTTCGGTTCAAGAAATCAGTCAGCAGACAATCGTGAAACAAAGTTTATCACTACCGGTACAAATGAAGTGATCGTAAGACAAAACAGTTCCAATAACAGAACTGAAGTTACATGTGCCAACAACGTTCAGCCAAATAGTGCCGGTGAAGTGATGATTACTATTACCGCTGGTGAAAACAATAATAACGGCTCAGGCTTTTTCTACATTAATGCTATGACGATAACAACAGCCAATTAAAATTGTAATTTTTTTTAGATGATTTAAAACGATCTATATGTTGCTGAGAATGTTTTTTATCACTGCTTTAGTTTTACATTTTACATTGCAGGGCTTTACACAAAAGACTGCTGTAAAAAATGAGGCACATTCCATTCCTTACACGCTAAAGATTGATAAAAACATCTCTGACTCAGCATTGGTTAATCTTGTGCAGAAACAAACCCTCAGATATTTCTGGGATTTTGGCCATCCTGTAAGCGGCATGGCAAGGGAAAGAAGCAATGTATCGGCCAATTATGGACATGAAGTGGTAACCACCGGCGGTACAGGTTTTGGCGTAATGGCCATTGTGGTGGGAGTGAACCGCGGGTGGATTGCCCGCGACACCGCTGCCCGGTTTTTATTAAAAATGGTCAAATGGCTACACCGGGCCGATTCGTACCACGGCGCTTTTCCGCACTGGTACCACGGCGAAACCGGAAAAACCATTCGTTTCAGCCGTAAAGACGACGGGGCCGACCTGGTAGAATCTTCTTTTCTTTTGCAGGGCCTGCTTACGGTAAGGCAATATTTCAACCGCGATCATCCGGTGGAAAATGAACTTCGCTGGCGCATCAATACCTTGTGGAACGAGGTGGAATGGGACTGGTACACGCGCGAACAGGAGGTGTTATACTGGCACTGGAGCCCCAACAATGGCTGGGCTATGAATTTCCCGCTTCGCGGATTTAATGAATGCCTCATTACCTACGTGCTGGCCGCGTCATCTGCCAGGTACCCGGTTAGTGAAAAAACATACCACCGTGGATGGGTAGAAAGCAGCCATTTTTACAATGGTAAACAGTTTTACGGTTACACGTTGCCGTTGGGTTATGACTATGGCGGACCCTTGTTCTTTTCGCATTATTCTTTCCTGGGTCTTAGCCCTAAGGGGTTGAAAGATCGTTATGCCGATTACTGGCAGCAGAATCAAAATCACACGCTCATCAATTACAGTTATTGTGTAGACAATCCCAAAGCTTTTAAAGGTTACGGTAAAAACTGCTGGGGACTTACCGCAAGTGATACCTACAACGGTTACAATGCTCATTCTCCTACAAATGATTTTGGAACCATAACACCCACAGCGGCGTTATCGGCTTTTCCTTATACGCCTGAGAAATCCATGGCTGCTTTGCGGTATTTTTACAAAGAACTGGGCGATAAAATATGGAGTGAATATGGTTTTACAGATGCATTTAACCTGACGCAAAACTGGTTTGCAAAAAGCCACCTGGCTATAGACCAGGGGCCTATCATTGTGATGATTGAAAATTACCGTACGGGTCTGTTGTGGGATCTTTTTATGAGCAGCCCTGAAGTGCAAAGCGGATTGAAGAAACTGGGCTTTCAAAGCGCTTATTTTAATTGATGGCATTGGTGCCCAGCCGACCATTTTGTTCTTTCTTAAATGATAAAAATGACTAAATACCTGTTACCTATATTTGCTGTATTCTTATTTTCCTGCAGTTCAAAAATGAATGTTGCCCGGATTGTTTTATTGCCCGACACGCAGACCTATGCAGAAAAATACCCGGAAATATTACAGGCACAGGCAGACTGGATTGTGAAAAATAAAAAGGATATCAACCTTGTATTGCACCAGGGAGATTTGACCCAAAACAATAATGATAAGGAATGGGAAGTGGTTCATAAAGAAATAAGCAAATTGAACCACGTAGTGCCTTACGCGCTTTCATTGGGCAACCACGATATGGGCAGCGCCGCCGGTAAATTTGCCGATACGCGCAACACCCAACTGTTCAATCGCTATTTCCCATATTCCGTTATGTCTACGCTTCCGGCGTTTGGCGGCGTACGCGAAGCGGGCAAAATGGACAATGCCTGGTATGTATTAAAAACCGGAAAAGTAAAATGGTTAGTACTTACGCTTGATTTTGGCCCAAGAGATGAAGCGCTGGAGTGGGCAGGTAAAATAGTAGAACAGCATCCGCATCATCTGGTTATTTTGAATACGCATGCCTACATGTACTCTGACAGTACACGCATGGACGGTAAAGATTTTTGGCAGCCCCGGGCTTACGGTATTGGGAAAGACACCATAAATGAAACCGTGAATAACGGTGAGGATATCTGGCAAAAGCTGGTTAAAAAATATCCTAACATCAGGTTTGTATTTTCCGGCCACGTATTGAACACAGGAGTAGGAACTCTGGTAAGCATTAACGACGAAGGATATATGGTATACCAAATGCTGGCCAATTACCAGGAAGGAGTGAGGGGTTCCATAAAAGGTGGCAACGGCTGGTTGAGAATTATTGATATAGACTTGAAGAAAAACCTGCTGAAGGTTTCAACATATTCACCTTATATCAATGAATTTAGAATCGACCGCGCGCATCATTTTTTAATAAGAAACGTAAATTATAAGCATTAATAGATGAGACGCGATCACGCCATTATCAGGTTTTTTATGTTTTGGCTGCTCTTTGGCGCCAGCCATTTATCGGTGGCGCAAACCACCTATTGCAATCCATTGAACATTGATTATACCTACATGGTATACAATTCTTACAATGATCTCTCATATCGTTCAGGCGCCGATCCCGCGGTGGTTTCTTTCAGGGGTAAATATTACATGTTCGTAACGCGCTCTATGGGTTATTGGATGTCGGAAGATTTACACAACTGGCGATTTATCCGTCCCCAAAAATGGTATTTTCAGGGATCCAATGCACCTGCTGCTTTTAATTATAAAGATTCTGTTTTTTATGCCATGGGTGATCCTTCAGGCGCCATGAGTGTATTATATACCGATGACCCGGAAAAAGGAGAATGGAAAGCGGTGCCAGGTATTTTAACCAATCTTCAGGATCCCGCACTGTTTATTGATGATGATGAAAAAGCTTATCTGTATTGGGGGTCTTCCAATGTATTCCCCATTCGCGGTCAACAGCTTGATAAAAACGATCGCTTCAAACCAACATCTACAATTGATTCATTGTTCAACCTAAATATGTCAAAGCATGGTTGGGAACGGTTTGGAGAAAACCATAGTGACACCGTGCTGGGCGGCTACATGGAAGGCCCCTGGATGACCAAACATAAAGGCAAATATTATTTGCAATATGGTGCACCTGGCACTGAGTTTAACGTATATGGAGACGGCGCTTACATCGGCGATCATCCTTTGGGGCCTTTTACATACATGCCTAACAACCCCTTTTCTTATAAGCCGGGCGGATTTATGAATGGCGCGGGCCACGGCAGTACTGTATGGGGCGAATCTGGTAAATACTGGCATTTCGCATCTATGGCCATGCCTGTAAATGTGAACTGGGAAAGAAGGCTGTGCATGTTTCCCACTTATTTTGATAAAGACGGGCTGATGTATAGCGACACGTATTTTGGAGACTATCCGCGCTATGCGCCCACAGCAGGTGCAAAGGCCGGTAATTTTAGGGGTTGGATGTTGCTCTCATATAAAAAACCGGTAAAAGCATCTTCTTCCGCAGGTGGTTTTGATCCTCAAAACATCAACGACGAAAATGCTAAAACTTTTTGGCTGGCAGCAAATAATAAGCAGCAGTGGATACAAATTGACCTGCTGCAAAATAGTAACATACATGCCGTACAGATCAATTACAACGATTACAAATCTGCTATGTACGGAAGAATAGAAGGTCTATACCACCGCTATATTATTGAAGGTTCTGTGGATGGCCGTAAGTGGTCTACGATCATTGATAAAAGCAATTCCTTTCGCGATGTTCCGAACGAATACGTGGAGTTTCCTGATCCGGTGAGCACACGTTATATTCGTTTTACCAATATTCATGTGCCCACGCCGCATCTTTCGGTTTCCGAAATACGCGTATTTGGCAAAGGCTCTGGCAAAGCGCCTGCTGCCGTAAAAAACTTTTTGGTTGATAGAAAACAAGACCGCCGCGACGCCTTTATTTCCTGGGCAAAGCAACCGGGTGTACAGGGTTATAATGTGATTTGGGGAATAACGCCAGATAAATTATACAGTTCCTGGTTGGTGTATGATGACAATGTACTCAACTTAAAAGCGCTCACGGCAGATCAAACCTATTATTTTACCATCGAGGCTTTTAATGAAAACGGAATTAGTGCGCGAAGCAACATTATAAAAGTGAATTAAAGAAAAAGTTATGTTGAAAAAAGTTGTTGCTACTTTTCATTTCGCCTCTCTCGTCAGGCATGGTGCAACCACATAAAATAAGAGAGCCTGTTAAAAACATTGTTAATACCATTTGATAAGTATTAAAATCAACATTATGAAACAAATAAGAATTTATGCATGCTGGGTGTTATTGCTATTGATCATTAGCATGCCTGTTGTCAGCCAAAACACAGCA
>JAFAFV010000016.1 GCA_023423285.1 Bacteroidota bacterium | reverse complement strand
GTGGGATGGCAACATTTACTTCCTGAAACCTTTGTTTTTCAAAATTAATATTACTGCCATAATCGTGGTAATTGAGGCAAACGTAAGGTTTGCCGTTCTTCACCCGGTAAGGGATGTTGTACACATTTTCATCGCATTGGATATAAAATAGTAACTGGTTTTTATGGATACTGAGTAAAGGGTCATAACCCGAACGTACCATTAAAAACCACTTGTGTAACGTGTAGCGAATGTAGTTGTCTGCTTTGGGGCTTATTTGTTGTGCAGTTTTCCTGACCAACTGGTAATATAACCAGTCATCTGGTTTTTGTTTCACCTTGTAATCATGAAGCGCTTTTAATAAAGGGGTATAATTTTTCTGATTGATAGCAGTATAAAAATCCCGGATGGTAATTTCTGACAATTCTGATTCGTCAAATTCAACAAATTCCGAAGGGTTGAATACAAAAGACAGGGCGTCTCCGTAAAAATTAAAAGATATAGTCCGCCCCGCGTCCTGTCCAGCGGCAGGATGAATAGAAAGTATTAAAAAATTAATAAGCCATATAATTGCAAAACGTTTCATTTCGTAACCATAACTAAGTTACGAAACTTAATAATGATTTAATATGAAATGATAGGTTAGGTGATAAAAATCATTGTTTACCCAAACAACCGCTCCATACTTTTTTCAACCGTTTTGCTGTAGTCAATTTGTACAGGCTTGTAATCGTTCAGCCATTTTTCAAACAGCACTGCAAAATCACTGCTGATGTTTTTAAGCGTCATAATACCCATTTGGTTTAAAGCCGCTGCGTTGCACTGCTGTTCGTATTGCCCGCCTATGGGAATGGACAATATCTTTTTGCCAAGATGAATGGCTTCTGCCGGCGTTTCAAATCCCCCACCTGTAATAATGCCGTGGCAGGTAACCAGGCTTTTATTAAAAAGTTGTTTGTTTACAGGTATGAATTTTATATTTTCCGTGTTCATTTGCTACAGCACTTTCGCGGCTGAAGATTTCAAAACGATGTGTTTTGATTTTGGAAAAAATTTGCTTCAGTTGCTGTTCGCAGAAAGAGGGAAGGTAAACAGTAATATGCCCGTTGTCATTAGGGCTGGCTTCTATAATCTCCCTTTTAATAACAGGGGGAAGTATAAAATCGTCATATTTTTTAAAATGCAGTCCTATGTATCGGTCGCAGGGTGCAAAACTTTTCAGCATCCACTCGCCTATTTTGCTTTTTTGCTGTGGCCGCGGCACTTTATCTGATTGAAAACTGGCCTGGTGACCAAAGTTTACAGCGCAAATTTTTTTAGCTGCGCAGGCCCGCGCCGTAATGTAGTCGTAGTCATTTATAACAAGGTCATACTTTTCAACCGGCAGTTGTTTTATTTCTTTTTGAAGGGAAACGGGGTTTAAGCTGGTTGCTATTTTCCAGTAGTCAAGCCGGCCGGTGCAGGTGTAATACAGGCTAAGGCCCTTGCTGCGGTATTTTACGGGCGCGTTCAGTTGCAGCGTGCTGTTATTGCCGCTTAAAAAAATATCTACCTCGCCATAGTTTGCTAAGTGAGGCAACAACTCCATTGCCCTGCTGATATGGCCATTGCCCGTTGCCTGAACGGCATAAAAAATTTTCATTTTTGTTCTGTTAAATTATCAATCATTAATCATCAACTATTTCTTTTAAAGAATGCAGGTAAAACGATATTTCATCTGTAGTAACCACCGGTTCTGTTTTTCCCTGCTTTTCAGCTTTCATTGCTTTTTCATGGTAGGTATAAAGGCGCCAGTCATTGTCAACATATTCCAGTGCTGTCATATGTTCCATCCAGTCGCCGCTGTTCAGGTAGCACACGCTTCCTTTTTCGTTTTTAAATATTCTTTTTTGCGGCTGGTGTATGTGCCCGCAAATAACCGTGTCAAAATTCTTTTCAATAGCGGCTTCAGCTATCTTGGTTTCAAATTCATCAATTTTAATAAAGCGCCTGTTAACTGCTCCATTATCTTTTTTGACAGGGAAACTTTTTCTCTGCCAAACAGCTTAAGCACATAGTTGATACATTTGTTAAAACCTAAAAGTATTGCATATCCGTTACTCCCCAGTTTGCCCCACAATTTGGCCTGGCCTGTAGTGGTATGGTCAAATACATCCCCATGAAAGATCCATGTTTTTTTGCCGTTGATTTCTATGGCTATTTTATCTGTAAGTAAAAAATTGCCAAGCTCCAGGTTGCTGTAGCGGCGCAGCATTTCATCGTGGTTGCCCGTGATGTACACCACGCGTATGCCTTTGGTTAGCAGGTTCATGATCTCTTTAATGGCTGCTATATGCCCCTGTGGAAAATATCTTTTGCTAAACTGCCAGCCGCCAATAATATCCCCGTTCAGTATCAACAACCTGGGATCAATACTTTTCAGGTAGGTAGCAAATTCAGTGGCACGGCTGGCGTAAGTGCCCAGGTGCAAGTCTGATATTACCGCTATTTCTACAGGGCGCTTCTGCATTTAAAAGGTTTATCAAAGTTCCTTTGTTAGTATAACCATAATGTTACCTGCGCGTTAGAAAATTATTAATGTTGCCGCACGATTTTTGTAACGTTATGCGGTAAATTGAATCATGATGTGGGAACAAAAAGATAACAAACTGTACCGGAAATTTATGTTTAAGGATTTTAGTGAAGCATTCGCATTTATGACGCGCGTGGCCATTGAAGCAGAAAAGGCCAACCACCACCCGGAATGGAAGAATGTATACAATACCGTAGAAATATGGCTGAGTACCCACGATGCCGGTAATGTGGTAACAGCTAAAGATGAAAAGCTGGCACAAAAAATTGATGCCCTGCTCAGCACACAATAAAACCATTGGCAGTTTTGATTGTTGTAAGTAAGAATGAAGGTTTTTACACTCATATTGTTTTCAGTTTGCGTGCTGTTTCAGCAGTGCGGCTATTCGCAAACAAAACAACCTAAAGACACAATAAAAATGAATAAAGAAAATAACCCTGTATATTCTAAAACAGACACCACTAAAGTAAAAATCAGTGAAGACGAGTGGCGCAAGATGCTGTCGCCAGAAGTGTATTACATCGCGCGGCAAAAAGGTACAGAGCGCCCAGGAACCAGTAAATTTGAAAATTCTAAAGAAATAGGCACTTTCTATTGCGCTGCCTGCGGCAACCCGCTGTTTAAAAGCGATACTAAATTTGAAAGCGGCTGCGGCTGGCCCAGTTTTTACGAGCCCATCAGCAAAAACAGTATTATAAACCTGGAAGACAGATCGCATGGCATGATTCGTACCGAAGTACAATGCGGCCGCTGCGAAAGCCACCTGGGCCACGTATTTGAAGACGGGCCGCCACCAACCGGGCTGCGTTATTGCATCAACGGTGTCATTCTGGACTTTGAAAAAGCTAAAACGGCAGAAGAAAAGTATAAGAATCAATAAATCGCCAACGGGCAAGGCTGCTGCTCTATAAAGTCTGTTTATGAAATTGATCAAAAGTCTTTTTGTCTTTCTAATTTTTATAACCATCGCGGCGCTTGTACTTTCTCTGATGACGCCGGTAAAGCAAACAGTTGAAAGGTCCATACGCATCAATGCAAAACCAGAAGAAGTGTACCGGCAAATGATGTTTTTGCAGCACTTCAGTACCTGGAGCGTGTGGGGAAAGGCAGATTCTTCTATAAAATACAAAACAGATGGAAAAGATGGCGCTGTGGGCGCAAAAGTGAGTTGGGAAGGCAGCCCGCTTATCTCGGGTAAAGGTGAAATTACACTTACGAAATTGCAGCAGGATAAGCTGATCAGCCACGATGTGTATTTGTTAGAACCTCAGCCCTTAAAAGCGCATTCCACATTTTTGTTAACGCCCGTCGGCAATCAAACAGAAGTAAAATGGACATTTGAAGTGCCCACGAAAAGGCCGCTGAACATTTTAAATATTTTTTATAACCTTGAAAAAGAGAGGGGCGCAGACTTTGCCGCGGGTTTAGCAGCTTTGAAGCTAATGATAGAGAAAACGCCTTTGGCCAAACCAGCCGCTTTTAATGTTCAGCCGTCTGAATTTCCTTATACGAAATATGTGGCCATCAGGCAAACGGTTTTGTGGGCAGATCTCCCGGCTTTTTTTCAGCAGCATTTTGGTCACCTAAGCAGGTATGTTTTAAAAGATTCGCCCGCTTTGCAAACCTGCCTTATTTTTGAAACAGATGAAAAACTGTACCAAAGTAAAGTTGCCGCAGCGTTTCCTGTGCCTGTCGGGCATCAGCCGGTATTGAATGCACCGGAGGAAATGATCGAGGTGCCGGCATCAAGATCTGTAGAAGTGGTTTTTGAGGGAGCAGAAAACATCAAACAACAGGTATATCAGGTTTTGAACGATTATATCGCGCTCCATAAACTCAACGTAAAAAAACCGGTAATCGAGCAATTCCTTTCCGGAGACAGCATGCTTCGGACAAGGATTATCTACCTTGTTAACTAATTTTTCAAAACGATTGTCTATAAACCAATAACAGGCGTAGGGGTTATAGCAAAAACGCAGCCTCAACACAGTTTCACCTTTTATTAATCAGAAACAATCGTACATTTGTGCACTTTTTTAATTTGACATGAACAGGACTCAGGAGGTACTACAGGACGTAGTAATAAAATTTGCAGGAGACAGTGGCGACGGCATGCAGCTTACCGGCACACAGTTTACCAATAATGTGGCTTTAATGGGGGCCGACCTTTCTACTTTTCCGGATTTTCCGGCGGAGATCAGGGCGCCGCAAGGCACTTTGCCCGGCGTAAGCGGTTTTCAGTTGCGCTTTTCATCTAATAATATATACACGCCTGGCGACCAAAGCGATGTGCTGGTGGCCATGAATGCCGCTGCATTAAAAGCCAACCTGGGCGGATTGAAAAAAGGCGGAAAGATTATTGCCAATACCGATGGCTTTGATGCCAAGAACCTGCGCCTGGCCAATTACCCTGATGGAGATAACCCGCTGGAAAACGATAGCCTGGGTGGGTATGATGTGGTAAAAATAGATATTACCAAACTTACCCGTGAAGCGCTGAAAGAGGTAACCATGAGTGTGAAGGAAAAAGACCGCGCAAAAAACATGTTTGTACTGGGCTTTTTGTACTGGCTGTATAACAGAGATATGAATAATACCATTTCTTTTCTAACAGAAAAATTTGGTAAGAAAGCTGAGATATTAGAAAGTAACATTAAAGCTTTAAAAGCAGGGTATTATTATGGCGAAACCACTGAAGCGCTGAACACAACTTACGTGGTGGAAAAAGCAAAAATGGAAGCAGGCAGTTATCGCTCCATCATGGGCAATCCTGCCGTGGCTTTGGGATTAATTGCCGCTTCGCGAAAAAGCGGCCTGCCTCTGTTCTTAGGCTCCTACCCTATTACACCGGCATCTGATATTTTACACGAGCTTAGTTTGCATAAGAACTTTGGGATACGCACTTACCAGGCAGAAGATGAAATTGCAGGCATTTGTGCAGCCATTGGCGCTTCTTACGGCGGCTCACTCGGTGTAACCACTACTTCCGGCCCGGGCATGGCACTAAAAACTGAAGCCATGGGCCTTGCGGTGATGCTCGAAATTCCACTGGTGATCATCAATGTGCAAAGAGGTGGCCCATCAACAGGGTTGCCTACAAAAACTGAACAAAGCGATTTATTACAAGCTTTTTACGGTAGAAACGGCGAATGCCCCATGCCGGTAATCGCCGCCAACTCTCCGGCAGATGCTTTTGAAGCAGTGTATGAAGCCACACGCATCAGCCTGCAGCACATGACGCCGGTAGTATTTTTAAGCGATGGCTACATTGCTAATGGCGCAGAGCCCTGGATGTTTCCACAGGAAGAAGATCTGCCGCCTATCAACGTAACCTTTAAAACCGAACTTGGCCACGGCGAAGAAAAATTTATGCCTTACATGCGCGATGAAAACCTGGTGCGCCCCTGGGCAATACCCGGCACCAAAGCGCTGGAACACAGAATTGGCGGTATTGAAAAACAAAATATAACAGGCAATATTAACTACGAACCAGAAAACCACCAGCTCATGGTGAAAATAAGGGAAGAAAAGGTGAATAAAATAGCCAATTTCATTCCTGAACAAAAAATTGATAGCGGAGAAGAAAAAGGCAAAGTGCTGGTAATTGGATGGGGTTCTACTTATGGTGTAATTAAATCTGTTTGCCTTGAATTACAGGCTCAGGGTAAATCTGTAAGTCATGCTCATATTCGCTACCTGCGACCTTTTCCCAAAAACCTGGGCGATATTTTAAAGAATTTTGAGACCATAGTAATCCCTGAGATCAACAACGGGCAATTGATAAAGATCATTCGCGATCAATTTTTGGTAGATGCCAAAGGTTACAATAAAATCATGGGTGTGCCCATAACAAGGGCAGAGTTAATAGAGGAGCTGAACAAGTATTTGTAATATAAAAATCATTCAAAAACCAAATGCCGGATGCTCATCGCGTTCGGCATTTTGTATGCTGCCTGTAAGCAAAATTCTCATTCCGGGTTTTATTTCATAAGGATCTTTTCCGGGTTCAAACATGCGTGCTGTCAGTGGTCCGTCAAGTGTGATCGTTTCCCCTTTTACACGCAGCCAACTGCCCTCGCGTAAGCCAACCACCGGCAAATTGTTTTGGGTAAGAAACTCCAAAATTCTCGTTTCACGGGTTTCGCCATTGTGTTTAAGGTCAGGGTCGGGATCTAAATAATGCGGGTTGATGTTGAACGGCAAAATGCCCATCGCGTCAAACGATGGCGGGTAAACAATCGGCATATCATTGGTAGTGCGAATATTTTGCCCCACAATGTTAGAGCCGGCGCTCGTTCCCAGGTATGGTTTGTTAGCCAGGATGGCTATTTTTAACAGCTCCATCAGTTTCAGCTCGTGCAGGGTTTTGGTAAGTAAAAACGTATTGCCGCCGCCGGTAAAAAACCCTTTTGCATTTTTAATAGCTTCTGCAGCATCTTCAAAATTGTGAAGGCCGGTTATTTTTATGTCCAGCGTGCTAAAAAAAGCCGCTGCTTTTGCTGTGTATTCATCATGCGAAATGCCGCCCGGCCGCGCAAAAGGAATAAACACAATTTCATCTACACCTGCAAACAAGGCTGCAATTTCTTCTTTAAGATACTCCAGGTATTGCCCTCCAAACAGTGCTGATGTGCTGGCTAATAAAATATTTTTCATTATTCCTGTTTTGAGATTTGTAAAGATAACGATCATCCATTGGGCTTACCATAGGTTTTGCAGGGCTAATAAAATGCATGGTATTTTCACTTCTCATCATCGGCATCACACACAGGCTGGGTAAACTGCTTATCAAACTAAAGATTTAGTATGGTTTCATGTTTTTTGTGAGTACAGATGCGGCAAACCCCTTTGCCACAGCCCATTTTTCGTTACCTTCGCACTCTTTTTTATGTATACTATGAGTGTAAAATACAAAGAATTTACAGGCCTGAACCTTCCCTCTATTGAAAATGAAATTCTGGCCAAATGGAATGAATCAGCAGCGTTTGAGAAAAGTGTTTCCCTGCGTGAAGGGCAAACACCATTCGTATTTTACGAAGGCCCACCCAGTGCCAACGGTATGCCCGGCATTCACCATGTTATTTCGCGTACGCTCAAAGATTTGGTATGCCGCTACAAGACCATGCAGGGCTTTCAGGTAAAACGCAAGGGAGGGTGGGACACGCACGGCCTGCCCGTAGAACTGGGTGTAGAAAAGGAACTGGGCATTACAAAAGAAGATATTGGTAAAAAAATTTCTGTAGAAGAATACAACCAAAAATGCCGCGAAGCGGTATTGCGCTTTAAAAGCCAGTGGGACGATCTTACCCGCAAAATGGGTTACTGGGTAGATTTGAACGACCCCTATATTACTTTTAAGAATGAATATATCGAAACCCTGTGGTGGCTGCTGAAACAATTGTACAATAAAGGATTGCTTTATAAAAGTGTCAGCATTCAGCCCTATTCCCCTGCCGCAGGCACAGGCCTTAGCTCGCACGAGTTGAACCAGCCTGGAACCTATAAAGATGTAAAAGACACTTCGGCCACGGTTTTATTTAAAGTGGTGAGAAATGATAAAAGCGCGTTTCTTTTTAATGACGCAGAAAATGAAATACATTTCATGGCCTGGACCACCACGCCCTGGACGCTGCCTTCTAACCTGGGACTGACGGTGGGCGCGAATATTGAC
>JAFAFV010000252.1 GCA_023423285.1 Bacteroidota bacterium | reverse complement strand
TGGGAGCCATGCTTTGCGGAGGCATTAAATGTCTTAAAAAAAATCTTACTTACTGGCGCAGACATTCAGAAAGCACTACGGATGAATTGAACAAAGGATTATTCTGGCAACAACGAACTGGCTATTTAAGAGTATTTCTAATGCATCCGCTTTTAAGTGCTGAGGACAAGCAATGGATTGAAAAAGCTATTGCAGCTTTTCAGGATATGAAAGGAAAACGATTTTCTTTTAAGCTGTTTGCTTTTTTATTATCAAATGCAAACACAATTTTCTTTTATAAAACTAAAACAACAGCAATTTCCCAATGGGTTTCTTATATAAAATGGAGCGCTAAAATGAGCCGCAACAGTTACAGGGTATAAATCTATTTTCGTTTTCCCAACTGTTGCAACGTAGCCCTCAAATCTTTATGCAGCGCGGCTTCCAACAATATAGATTCGCCGCTTATGTCTTCTATTTGTAATTGAAACGCATGCAGCGCCAGCCTGTTAAGCAGCGGTTTTTCTTCAAGCACATCCCTGGACAGTTTAAACTTATTTTTAAACGCTGAAAGAAACAGTGGCTTGCCATCACCATAAATGGCATCACATGCCAGTGGGTGGCCAAGCTCTTTTGTATGTATGCGTATTTGGTGGGTTCTGCCAGTATGTATTTGAAATTGCAACCAGGAAAATATCTTAAAATCTTCCAACACTTTATAATCGGTTATCGCCTGCTTCCCCCTCCGGTGAATGATCATTGTGCCACGCTTTACCATATTCTCGGCAATGGGCGCATCTATGGTTCCTTCTTTTTGCAGTAAGGAACCTACCACAAGCCCGTTGTAAATCTTAACCGTTTTACGGTTTGCAAACTGCAAGCTGAAATGCCTGTGCGAAACAGCATTTTTTGCAAATATGATCAGGCCGCTGGTTTCCCTGTCAAGGCGATGAACAGTAAAAATACCGGGGTATTTTTCTGCAAGCATCTCCTTCAACGAAATTTCTTTGCCTTCCCTATCGGCAATGGAAAGCAGTCCCGAAGGCTTGTTAACTGCTACGAGATTTTCATTTTCGAATATGATGAGTTCAGATAATTTCAATGAAAGTTAAACGTTTTTTCATTTTGCTCCCTTACCAAAAAATTTCAGGTTGCGTATTTCTTTTTCGTTCAGGAAACGATACTTGCCGCGCTCAATATTCTTTTTGGTGAGGCCTGCAAACATTACCCTGTCAAGATTTTTCACATTGTATCCCAGGCTTTCAAAAATGCGCCTTACAATGCGGTTGCGGCCACTGTGAATTTCAACGCCCACTTGCGTTTTATCTTTCAGGTCGCTGTAAGCCAGCACGTCTACAAGCGCAGGGCCATCTTCCAATAGTATGCCTTTTAGTATTTTATCAAAGTCAGTTTTCTCAAGCGGCTTATCAAGAGTTACCTGGTAAATTTTCTTCACCTCATTACTGGGGTGTGTCAGCTTTTGCGCCAGTTCTCCATCATTCGTAATTAACAACACGCCCGAAGTATTCCTGTCGAGTCTGCCCACAGGATAAACTCTTTCGTGGGTAGCGTTTTTGATCAGGTCTAAAACTGTTTTACGCTTTTGCGGATCGTCAGTTGTAGTAATATAATCTTTGGGCTTATTGATTAAAATGTAAATAAGATTTTTTGTAACCTGTATTTTCTTGCCGTTAACAGTTACCTGGTCTCCGTTTGCTATTTTATAACCAGGTTCAACCACCACTTCTCTATTCACTTTCACCTTTCCTTCTTTGATCAGTTCTGCGGCATCGCGCCTTGAACAAATGCCGCAATGCGCCAGGTATTTGTTAAGGGGCATTTGCTCGTCAGCTTTCACTTTTCGTTCAATTCGTGGTGTAGTAGTATTTGTGGCTTTTAACGAAGCTTCTTTCTTTTGCAGTTCAAAAAACTCGGCACGTTCTTTTTTGTATTTTCTTTTTTGCTGCCTGAATCCTTCTTTTATGGCCGCATTGCTTTTCTTTTTTGCGAATTTTTCAAAGCGTGGGTCTATTTTTTTCATGTGTAATGATTTGCTGTTTTACAACAGTAATGAATGACAAAGATATAATTAGGGCCGTAGAAATGGTGTTCCGTGCTCATGCTTCCCGCAAAAAATGAATGGCATTTAAATGCTGCCATATATTCTACAATATTAAATAACGAGCAATGCATCGCCATAGCTAAAAAAGCGGTACTTGTCTTTGATCGCTTTTTTATAAGCTTCAATGGTTAGTTCATATCCGGCAAATGAAGCGGTCATGATCATAAGACTGGTTTTAGGCAGATGAAAATTTGTTACCAGCGAATCTGCAATATTGAATTCGTAAGGCGGATGAATGAACATATTGGTCCAGCCTTCCGAAGGCTTTAACATTCTTTGCGCTGTGAAAGATGATTCCATGGCACGCATGGTAGTGGTGCCTATAGAACAGATGCGGTGTCCTGTTTCTTTAGCCTTATTTACTATTTTGCAGGCGTTTTGATCAATATGATAATATTCCGCGTCCATTTTGTGCTTGCTCAGGTCTTCCACTTCAATGGGGCGAAAAGTGCCCAGGCCGGTATGCAGCGTGATTTCTGAAAAACGCACGCCTTTAATCTCAAGCCTTTTTATCAGTTCGCGGCTAAAGTGCAGGCCGGCAGTTGGTGCTGCCACTGCGCCTTCGTGCTTGGCGTAAACTGTTTGGTAACGCTCTTTGTCTTCTTCATCAGGTTTGCGTTTGATGTATTTAGGCAAAGGGGTTTCGCCCAGCGCTGCCAATTGTGTTTTAAAGTCTTCTTCGCTGCCTTCCCATAAAAACTTAATGGTGCGGCCACGGCTGGTTGTGTTGTCAATTACTTCTGCTACCAACTCTTCATTTTCACCAAAATACAATTTGTTGCCCACGCGTATCTTTCTGGCAGGGTCCACGATCACATCCCAAAGACGGTTGGGCTTGTTCAGTTCGCGCAGCAGAAATACCTCGATCTTAGCGCCGGTTTTTTCTTTGCGGCCATACATACGGGCAGGAAAAACTTTTGTGTTATTAACTACAAACACGTCCTTATCATCAAAATAGTCAAGAATATCACGAAAATGCTTGTTTTCCATTTGCCCCGTCTGGCGGTGAACCACCATCATTCGCGCATCTTCTCTTTTTTTAGCGGGGGTTTGTGCAATAAGGTTTAGCGGTAGGTCGAATTGAAATTGTGAAAGCTTCATTCTTTGTTTACAATTTTTTAAAAATGATTCAAGTAGGATCTAAACGAGTGAAGCGGGGAGAGGTGTTAAAACAGGCTGAAAACAGCTCCGTTCTATCCTTTCGATCCCCGGTCTTACGGCACCGGTTTTCGATTTTTTGATTGCGTGCGAAGTTACTATACATCTTTGATGTAACCAAATAATATTGTGTGTGGTTATCAATAACTTATAAATCCACAGCCAATTTTACTTCAGTAAACACTCTGGTATTGTTGGTATTTTCTTTTAGCCTACCCTTAAAAATTTCTTTATTAATATTCAAAATCAATCAACAACTTTAATGTCAAGGCTTTTTGGAGGAACCGGATAAAAGGCCATACATACTATACATTCGTTTTTGGGCGGACTGGTATCAATTACAAAATCAAAAACATCGCCTTCTTTTAAACCCGCTGGCAGCAAACAGGGGTTTTTTACGGCGAAAACATTTTGATATGATTTACCGGTATTGGGATCGGTCCAATTTGGAACCACATAAGTTGTATCCATGTCGCCTTCTACTACGCTAAAGGTGTAATTGGAGCAAATGCCGGCAATCTCAAGCCTGGCCTTATATTTTTTAGTACCGCTTTTATTTGCGCTAGTGCAGTTAAAATGTAAGAAAGCAGATAAAAAAGTTAGAGTTATGATCACTTTATTCATATACATGTTTATTTTTTGTATTCAAAACACGCCAAAACGATGCCATTTGCACAACAGTTGAACGGAGCGTCGCAATTCCGATAGTATCTGGACGAAAGCCTGTAACAAATTCAAAATCTCAAATGCCTCACGGTCAATCCGTCATGTATAAGTTGCTTTAGCGAATCAATACCAATGCGCAGGTGCCGCTCCACAAACTGAGAAGTAACTTTTTTGTCTGATGCAGTGGTTTTAACCCCCTCAGGAATCATTGGCGAATCGCTTACTAGCAGTAGCGCCCCGGTAGGTATTTTATTGGCAAAGCCTACTATAAAAACGGTAGCTGTTTCCATATCTACAGCATAAGCGCGCAGCTTTTCCAGGTAGATTTTAAATTCAGCATCATGCTCCCACACCCTGCGGTTGGTCGTATAAACCGTTCCGGTCCAGTAATCAATTTTTGCGTCGCGAATGGTGGTACTTACCGCTTTCTGAAGTGCGAACGCAGGCAGCGCGGGTACTTCAGGCGGAAAATAGTCGCCGGATGTTCCCTCTCCGCGAATAGCGGCAATGGGCAAAATAAGATCGCCCACCTTGTTGCGTTTTTTTAGTCCGCCGCATTTTCCCAAAAACAAGACCGCCTTTGGCGAAATGGCTGAAAGCAAATCTATTACTGTTGCGGCAGTTGGGCTGCCCATTCCAAAGTTAATGATCGTAATATCTTCTGCGGTAGCGCACTGCATGGGCCGCCCCTCTCCCACTACTTTTACATTGTGCCACTGTGCAAATAAGTTCACATAATTGCTGAAGTTGGTTAGCAAAATATACTTGCCAAAATTTTTGATTTTTTCGCCAGTATAACGTGGTAACCAGTTGTTTACAATCTCTGCTTTAGTCTTCATAAAAAATGAATTTATTATCGGGCCTGCACATGCTAAATTAACCTTTATTTTTGAGCTGATGATTGAAATTCAATATCCCGAACCGGTTTTTAAGGTTAGATATCAAAATGGCATCCCTTATATTTTTGACGACATTCGTAAAAAGTGGCTTCTGCTGCAGGATGAGGAATGGGTGCGCCAGAATTTTGTACAGTATTTAATTAATGTAATGAAATACCCTTCCTCTCTTATTGCCCTTGAAAAAGAAATACGCCTGGGGCCTTTGAAAAAACGCTTCGACATTTTGGTGTACGATGCCGACCACCAACCCTGGATGCTAATAGAATGCAAAGCCCAAACGGTTCCTTTACAAGATGAGGTGCTGAACCAGGCTCTTCGCTACAATATTACAATGCCGGCAAACTATTTAGTGATTACAAATGGCAAAAAAACATACGGCTGGCAAAAAACAGGCGGCAATCTGGAAATGATTGACAAGTTTCCTGCATTTACATAGAAACTATTTAAATTTAGGACTTACCACGAGCTCCTTAGTCCCCTTTGTGTAAATATAAAACCCTTCTCCGCTTTTTAGGCCGAGCCTGCCAGAAGCTACCATATTTACCAGTAACGGACAGGGCGCATATTTGGAATTACCGAATCCGCTATGCAGTACATTTAAAACAGAAAGGCAGACATCCAACCCGATAAAATCAGCCAGTTGCAAAGGGCCCATGGGGTGAGCCATACCAAGTTTCATTATTGTATCAATGGCTTCCACATTAGCTACAGATTCGTGCAGGCTGTAAATGGCTTCATTGATCATAGGCATTAAAATGCGGTTGGCCACAAAGCCCGGGTAATCGTTGGCCAGGGCGGGCACTTTGCCCAGCTTTTTGGTAAGCTCTATAATAGTACCTGTTACAAATGTATCTGTTGCAAAGCCATTGATCACTTCAACCAGTTTCATAACCGGTACGGGATTCATAAAGTGCATACCTATCACCTGTTGCGGTCTGGCAGTGGCAGCTGCAATTTTGGTAATTGAAATAGAAGACGTGTTTGTTGCCAGTATGCAATTTTGCGGCGATGTCCTGTCTATTTGTTCAAAAATTTCAAGTTTTAAGGCTTCGTTTTCAGTAGCAGCTTCTACCACCAGTTCTGCAGCGGCCACACCTCTTGTTAAGTCTGTTTCTGTTTCAATATTTTGCAGCAGCAGGTTTTTTTCCTCTTCTGTAATAGAGCCATTAGAAACCTGCCTGTCTGCGTTTTTAGCAATGGTGGTTAAAGCCTTTTCAAGTTTTGCGGCGTTCACATCAATCAATACTACTTTATGACCGGTTTGTGCAAACACGTGAGCGATACCACTGCCCATAGTACCCGCTCCAACAACAGAAACATTTTTAATCATGGCATTTTGTTTTAAGCGTTACAAATGTAATGCACTTTGTGTGATTGTTTTCCGCAGATGGAAGAGATAAACTGGTTGATAGCTGGGGTACCTTGCAACCTTTTTCAACTTATAAACTTTAAACTTTCAAACTTAAAACTAATTCTGTTTCCCTAATTTTATTCAATGATAGGTGGCACTACACAAACTGCTTCAAAAAGAGTTACTAACGGGTGGGCAATGTATGACTGGGCAAATTCTGTATACAACCTGGTGATCACTTCCACCATATTCCCTGCTTATTTTGAATCTATAACAAGTGATGCAAATCCTGATACTACCATTGACAGGGTCACTTTTATGGGCAGAACTTTTGTAAATACATCGCTTTACAATTATGCCCTTGCATTCGCTTTTTTGATCGTGGCGCTGTTTTCTCCTTTGCTCTCCTCTATTGCAGACTTTAAGGGTAATAAAAAATCCTTTATGCGGTTTTTTATGACCATTGGAAGCATTGCCTGCGCTTCTCTATTCTTTTTTGATGCAGATTCTGCGCTAATGATTGGCCTTGCCGGAATGATTGTTGCCTGCATAGGCTTTCACGGCAGCCTTGTTTTTTATAACTCATTTTTGCCCGAAATAGCAGCTCCTAAAGACAGGGACCGCATCAGCGCTAAGGGTTTTGCCTATGGCTATGTGGGTAGCGTGATTTTACAGATCATTTGCTTTGTATTTGTTTTTAAGCCGGAGTGGATCGGCGCTACCGAAACCTCCACACTTCAGTACCGTCTCTCATTTTTACTGGTTGGCATTTGGTGGTGGGGCTTTGGGCAATTTTCATTAAGCTGTTTGCCAAAGCCACAGGCTGCGGTAGACAATCCTATGGACACACGTGCTTTAATGGGTGGCTACAATGAACTGCGCAAAGTTTTTTTGCAGGCCATTCAAATGCCGGTTCTCAAAAGATTTTTGCTGGCTTTCTTTTTTTATAACATGGGCGTGCAAACCGTTATGCTGGCTGCAACCCTTTATGGCAAAAGCGAACTCAATATACCTACCACCAACCTTATTGTAGCCATACTGGTAATACAATTGATTGCGATACCAGGTGCCTTCACCATGTCGTGGCTATCAAAAAAAATAGGCAACATACAGGCATTGATTGTTGTTGTGTCAGTATGGGTGCTTATTTGTTTTTTGGGATATTTGTTACCGAGAGAAGGTATTTTTGAATTTTACGCCTTGGCCGTTATGATCGGCTTTGTCATGGGAGGCATACAATCACTAAGCAGAAGCACTTACAGCAAACTGATGCCGCCCACCAAAGACACGGCTTCTTATTTCAGCTTTTATGATGTGACCGAAAAAATAGCCATTGTGATAGGAATGTTTAGCTTTGGCTACATTAACGAGCTGATGGGCTCGCAGCGCTTGAGTGTGCTGGCGCTGATGATCTATTTTATTATCGGACTTTTGAGCCTGCTATATACATTGAAAGTATACCAGCGAAACGGACAAATTACAAAGTGATGAACCTGTATTCCATTAATTGCGGATATTTTAAATTAGACGGTGGCGCTATGTTTGGCGTGGTACCAAAAAGCATTTGGAACAAATTGAACCCCGCTGATGAGAATAACATGTGCAGTTGGGCATTGCGAAGCCTGCTTGTAGAAGATGAAGGAAAGCTGATACTTATAGATACCGGAATGGGTGATAAACAAAGCGAAAAATTTTTCAGCCATTATTATTTGCACGGAAATGATACGCTTGACAAAAGCCTTGCTACTGCAGGCTTTCATAAAGATGATGTAACCGATGTGTTGTTAACACACCTGCATTTTGACCATTGTGGTGGCGCTATAGAGCGGAAAGGCAACGAACTGCTGCCCGCATTTAAAAATGCAACCTACTGGAGCAATCACAAACACTGGCAGTGGGCAACACAGCCTAACACACGCGAAAAAGCATCTTTTTTAACAGAGAACATTTTACCGATACAGGCAAGCGGGCAGTTAAGTTTTATTAATCTACCAATAGAAAAAAATACACAGGGCTTAAGCAGGGCAATTCTAAGCCCAAACTTTTCCGTACTCATTGCCAACGGGCATACCGAAGCCATGATGCTTCCAAAAATTCAATATAAAAACAAAACCATCGTTTATATGGCAGATTTACTACCCTCTTATGCGCACATACCGCTGCCCTACGTAATGGGTTATGACACACGGCCTTTGGATACGATGATTGAAAAAGAATTATTTCTGAACGAGGCGCTTGAAAATGATTACATTTTGTTTTTTGAGCATGACCCGGTTTACGAATGTTGCACATTGCAACAGACCGAAAAAGGCATCAGGCCAAAAGATTTCTTTAAGCTATCAGATATTTAAATAATTATCAAAAAGTAATATAAAATAAACGTATGAAAAAATATCTCTTACTGTTTGTTTGTTCTATAGCAACCTTCCTCACTTTTGCACAAGACTTGAACGTGATGAGCTTTAACATCAGGTATAATAATCGCGGTGATAGCCTTGACGCCTGGCCTTACCGGAAAGACCTGGTGGCTTCGCAAATATTATTTCACGATGCAGACTATATAGGTGTACAAGAAGCCTTGCACGGGCAAATGGAAAATCTTCGGCAACGCTTAGAAGGCTATAAATCTATTGGTGGTGGACGTGATGATGGCAAAACCAAAGGAGAGTACAGCGCGATCTTATACAAAACAAGCAGGTTGAACCCGCTGCAATCAGGTATGTTTTGGTTATCGCAAACACCCGATGTAGTGGGCAGCAAAGGCTGGGATGCCAACCTGCCACGAATGGTAACCTGGGCTAAATTTAAAGACCTGAAAACCGGAAAAGTATTTTTTGCTTTTAATACACATTTTGATCATCAGGGACAACAAGCCAGGCGCCACAGTGCCGAACTGCTGCTAAAAAAAGTAAAAGAAATTGCAGGTAGTACGCCAGCGGTTATAACAGGAGATTTTAATGCCTCGCCTGACTCTGAGCCTATAAAGATCATTACTGACAGCGGGAACCCTAACAGGCTTACAGATGCCAAGTCAATATCTAAACAACCACATTACGGTCCACTGGGTACTTTTAACGGATTTAAAAACAAAGAGTTGACCAATTATCCCATTGATTATATTTTTGTAAAAGGCAAGTGGAACGTGAAAAAACATGCATCTCTATCACAGACATGGGGAGGGCGTTTTGCTTCAGACCATTTTGCCCTGCTGGCTGTTATGTCGCTTAAATAAAATCCCAGTCGCCTGTATAGACTCATGGATGATCCGTTTTTTATATGGCATATTTTTAGCAGGTCGGGATTAAATTTATTCAACTCATAAAAAAAATCAAACTATGGCAAATAACATTGTTGAACTTGTAAAAAGTTATGCTTCCAGCGATATAATTTCCCGGGCTGGTTCATTTTTAGGCGAAAGTGAGAGTAGCATTTCCAAAGCTGCTTCAGGTCTCATTCCAATTTTGCTTGGAGGCCTCGCGTCAAAAGTTACTACTTCTGAAGCTGGCGCCGAAGAGGTATACCAGGCTGCCCGCACGGCTAACGAGGGCGGATGGCTGACCAAGCCGAGTGCGCTTTTTGGCAATGCAGACATTATATCAAAAGGCACAGCCTTGTTTAACGGTATATTTGGCAGCAATTCAAACCAGGTTATTGACGCTGTTTCAAATTTCGCCGGCATTAAAAGTTCTTCATCTAACTCATTAATAAGCCTTTTATTACCGCTTATTACGGCCGTTTTAGGTAAGCATTCTGCTGACAATAATTTAGGCGCCAGCGGACTTGCACGTTTTTTAAACGATCAGAAATCTAATATTCAAAGTGCATTACCAATTGGATTAAGTTTTGCCAGTGCGCTTTTTGGCTTTAGTCCCGATAGCTATCGGGCTGGCAGCGCGGCAAGGGAAACAGTTAATACAGAAGGAGAAGCTACAACTTACTCTGATACGAATGTTGCAGACCACGATTTACACAGAACGGAAAATAATAGCGGCGGCTTGAAGTGGTTATTGCCCCTGCTGCTGCTTGCAGTATTGGGGTTGGGCGTATGGTACTTCTTGGGTAAGAATGATAATGCGGCGGCTGAAAACAATGCAACCGCAGATACAACAGCTACGGCAGATACTGCGGTTACTGCCTTGGCATCACCTACAAACAGCGGGCATTATGATTCCACAAGCGGCAATTTTGTTTATGATGTAGGTGCTGATAAAGAGATCAGCCTGGCCGATGGTACAAAACTGACCGTAGGCACCAACAGCACGGAAGCGAAACTATACGAATTTTTAACCAATGGCATTGTGGATACAGCCGATAAAACCCGTGGATGGATCACCCTGGACAGGATTTATTTTGAAACTGGTAAGTCTGATTTAACGGCCAACTCACAGGATCAGTTAAAGAACATTGCCACGATTCTGAAAAATTTTACTTCTGCAAAAGTGAAGCTGGGCGGTTATACTGACAATACAGGCGCGTCTGATGCAAATATCAAACTATCAGGTGACAGGGCGGGTGCTGCTGCTGCAGAATTGGTAAAATTGGGTGTAACAAAAGCAAATGTAGAGTCAGAAGGATATGGTCCTGAGCACCCTGTTTGCGAGGCGAATGATACACCTGAATGCAAAGCTCAAAACCGACGGATTGACATTCGGGTAACAGCTAAATAATTACAATTAACAGCATTTAAAAACCGCCTTTTTTGGGGCGGCTTTTTGTATAAATTATTTTACTTTTTTGATCATTGCTTTTAACTGACGGAATGCTTTTTCTTCAAGCGCGGAAATTTCAATCAGCATATCGCCCATGTTGTTATAATCGTTCTGCGTGCTTAACCGGCCTTTATAAATGCCGGAAGCCTGGATTGCAGCATCGCGCCATTTATCACCGGCTTCAGTAAATTGTTTTGAAAGATCAAACAGTTCATCAATCGGTAAATATTGATGCGCCTGCTGCAAAAAAGCGCCATAAATAAACCGGAAGCCGCCGCCGCCCGTGCCAATTTCTTCCTGCATGCGTACCAGTTGTGCCAGGTACATGCGTGCTTTTTCATCTCCCAATTTATTTTTCCATCTTTTTATCTGGCGGCCGGTGTAGGCAATACCGTCAGTTCCACCAATGGGGCCGGGTATATGCAGCATATCGCGGCAGTTACGTTTGATACCGGTAATGATGCCTTTTCTTAACTGATCATCCGTAGCTTCAGTAAGATTTTCGCCCGGGTAGTACATTTGTCCGCGCGGAGCAAAAGCACCTTTAGCAAAACGTACTCTTTCTAACTCGTAGCTGTTCAGCGTTACAATACCTTCCATTACAGGATCGCTAATGAGATAATCATCACCCTGTTTATCTATTACAATAATATTATGCGCGTTAAAATGAAAACGGTATTCTTTGGGGAAGTAGGTAAGGTAATAAACGCCCACTTGGCAGGCAGTAGGTTTGCCCGCAGCCAGCCTTTCATCCAGTTCTGCCATTGCTTTTTGGTGGTTTGAATATTTTTTGCGGGTAACCTCTACATTTAATGCCGTGCAGGTTCTTTTAAAAATAAGACCGGGCATGGTTCTGAAAGATATGGCCGGGCCGCCATTTACTTTCATAAAAGGCAATTGTATGTAAAATAATCCCGAGCCAATACCAAAAGCCAGCGGTTCAGTTATTTTATGAATACCATAATGCGCCAGTAGCGATGTGGTTACACCATTTTCGCAGTGCGCAGCTTGCAGGTGGTTAAATCCCTCTGTGGTACCTGTTAAAACCGGAGATGGTTTATTATTTTCAGTGGTTTCCAAATTATAGATCGTTATTTTTTTTAAAAAGGATTCTTCAATTCTTCCAGGCTTGTTTCAAAAACCTCGGCATATTTCTTTAGTTTATCTTCGCTAAGCTTATTAAATACAGCGGGTTTCATGTGCCGCTTCACACTCCATTTCCAAAACCCGGTATATTGCGCCACAATGCCCACATCCATCATTCGTTTTTGCATCCAATAATACACAGGGCTTACTTCTCCTTTCAGCACTTTTTCTTTTGCTTCATGAATTTGTCTTTCAAAAGATTGCCAGGCCACATCGTTGGCTTCTTCCTTTACCTTCCAGCCGGTGCTTTGGCCTGTAACGTACCGACCATCATCATCAGTAACATACGTTACTTCTTTGGCTATTCTTCCCAGGTAGCCATTGTCCTGCGGTATTTCTTCTTTTTTCATCCGTATAGTTTTCAGTTATAAGACAAACTATATCAAAAATAAATGGTTCGTGCCAAAACGAACCATAAAATAAATTCAGCAAAAAAGACGGTTTTACACCACTGTAAGCAAGGCGTACATATAGCTGAACCTGGAGCTTTCCGGTACAAGCAAGAAAATTTTATCGCCTTTTTTTAGCTTGCCGCTGTTGAACAGTTCATCCACCATCAGGTAAACAGATGCAGCCCCCACGTTGCCCACTTCGCTTAAGTTTACAAACCATTTTTCGTAAGGGATGTGATGGCCCAGTTTAATATGCTCATCGTAAATTTTATCTTTAAAAAAATTGCTGCTCATGTGTGGGCAGTACCAGGTAATATCATCAGGGTTCAACCCACGGCGCTCAAAAAGTTCGGGAAGTGGCGCACCACCTAAGGGTACAATATTAGGGCTCAGCAATTTAACATCCTGCTTGATGCTCATTACTGATTTTTCGTTTAGTTCGTGCTGACTGAATTCAAGATAACTTTTCAATGTGCCATCCTCCTGCTTTTCCGCACCGCAGTACATGCATGCTTCCATATCATCGGCATAAGAAAGGCCTTCAACCCATTCCACTTTCAGGCTAAGGCCTTCGGCTGCCGGTTTGTTGGAAAGTAAAAAGGCTGCAGCACCATCACTCAGCATCCAGCGTAAAAACTCTTTATCAAAGCTGATGTAGGGATTTTGTTCAAGCTCTTCCAACTTGTGCACTTCATCTTCAAACTGGTGTGCCAGAAGCGAGGCAGAAAACCTTTCAGACCCTGTAGCCACGGCATTGTCAGCATCCCCTGTTTTTACGGCCATGTATGCATATTTAAATGCATGCATTCCCGCACAGCATACGCCGCTGGGCGAAACAACTTCGAGCCTGCCCAACTCTGGCATCCAGCCATGAACCATTACGCCATGTGACGGCATGATCTGATCGGGAGATGAAGTACCGCAAGACAAAACATCAAGTTTTTTGATGCCTTCCGCGTCATTCTTAAAAAGTTCTTTTATTGCTTCTGCAGTAAGCTGTGCATTTGTATGAGTGGTTTTGCCTCCTTTTTCAAGGGCATAATAACGGTTGGTGATGCCGTTATTGCGCAGCACAATTCTTCTTGACTTGGATGGTTTACCATTGATATACCCGAGGTATTCTTCCATTTCATCATTCGACACCGGATTATTAGGGAAATAATGCGAGGTACGGGTAATATAAACTTCGTTTAATGACATATATTTATTTATTTCGAAAAGGCGGGATCATATTCCACACCTGAATAATATTCTACTAATCTTTTATTTCTTTTTTTTGAAAAAGGTTTGAAACAAATCAAATCTACAAATAAAATGATCGGCGAAGCCACCAACAGGGCAATATCAAGATAATATTTGTATAATATCAATATCTGTTTCCTTTTTTTGGGATTTTTATTAATGATTTGCACCCATTTTTTGAAAATCTTTCCGGCCTTGCGTTCGATAAACATGAGATTGTACTTTACATCGACCGCTTTTTGTTCTACAAGTCTGGGTTGTAATTCATTCCAATCATCCGTTTCCAATGCATCTTTCACCGTTTCGCCAAAGGTAGATGCATTTTTGATGTCTTCGTCAGCTACACCCGGCTTGGGAAAAACACCCCATTTGCGGGTTTTTTCGCCTGTTCCCAACCAGTGAAAGATGGTAAAATAACTTAAGTGATTGGGATTTCTATCAACCAAAGCAATGTTTCCTACATGTTTTGCCCGGGCATCGTAAATGAGCTTTTTATTTTTCTCCATTGCATTGATCCACATATTGCGGCAGCCGGAAATAGTAATCACAGGAGTATCTCTAATAAGTGCTTTAAACTTTTCGTCCTGCATTAGGGAGCTAAAAGGAATGCTTGGTGATAAATTCCAGGGCTGCCAGCCCAATACCACCATATCGTAATGGTTGTGCTGCGTTTGCCACGGCTCCAGCACATCAGGAACCAAATTAACACTTTCAGGAACGGTATCGAAAAAAGCCGGAACTGACCAGGGAAAAGGAAACTTTCTAACTGTTTGAATATTCAGAAACTCAACCTCATGCCCTGCGCTGATGAAAGGCTGCAAAAAATTGTCAAGTATTTGCTTTAACTGGCCGGACTGCGTGTAATAAACCGCCAATATTTTTTTTTGCATGGTTTTAATTAAAAAGCTCCGGCTAAGGCTTTAGAGTTTTTACTATATCCGGCAATACTATTCTGCGTCATAGCCGGTAAGTTTCTAAAATTCTCCCTGATGAATTTGCTATCCTGGCTAATGGCTTTGTGATAACCCAGCGAACGCGGAGCATTCTCCTGTACGATCAATCGCAAAAACCTATACTCCACATTTTGAGGATTTTTAGAAATAGCAGTTTCCAGCTTTCTGCAGCCTTCTTTAAACATGGCCAGTTTTTTTGCAGGAATAGTAAGTATGCCAGCTTTTCGCATTAGCATAGCGCCTTCAAATGCTTCTTTATCAGTTCCTGAGGCACTTTTTAAGGCACTTAATTGCGCATCCATCAAAGCTGCCTTTGAAGAAGACATGGCAGAATAATAGGTAGACTTATTAATACCCGACTGGGCAAAACAAATTCCAACCGATAGTGTGATAACAGCGATTAATAGGAAGCTAAAAATCTTTTTAATCATAATAAATCAGGTTTGCAAATGTAATAATATTAAAAGGCGTGTGCAAATGATAATGTTAAATCCTTACTACCCAATTATGCACTTTTTGAAAATCAATAGTTTACACTTTAGTAAATTAATGGTATCATTTTTGATATCATGGAGTTCTAAACTTTGATATGATGAAAAAAATTACGTTATTGGTTGCTTTTGTTGCAATCATAGGCTTTGCAAAGGCACAAAGCGATTACAGACAGGCAGTTGGTATTAGAGCTAGTTCTCACACAGAGTATGCTGCTGTTGCGGCTTCTTATAAATTCTTTGTGTCTGACCCAGGCGCTATTGAACTAAACCTGGGTGTAGGAAATCGTGCGTATTTTGGCGATAAGGCACCAGGTGTTAGCTTTTCGGGAACTTACCAACATCACTTTGACATTCAACCAGTTGAAGGATTAAGGTGGTACATTGGTGGCGGCGCTGTAGCTTTTAACAGCCGATCAAAACATGATGATTATAACGGATTTGGATTTGGCGTATTTCCTACAGGCGGTGTTGATTATAAGTTTTCCAATATACCTTTAAATCTTTCTGCTGATTTCAGACCTACTTTTCATGTAACCGCTCCGGATAGATACAAGAATTTTCACGGTCATGATGTAGGCTTCGCAGCCAGATTTACTTTCTAAATACTAATCACAATTGTAAACAATGCTCCGATTTCGGGGCATTTTTGTTATTACTTAAGCGTAGTTAAAAAAAGTAGACCCCTGTGGAAACAGGGGTCGCAACCAAAACTAACTGCTTATGAGAAAATTGACTATCTTTTGTGTTCTATTCTGATTAAAACAACTATTATGCCATAATCGCTACAACTTATAAAAATCTTTATTATTGATTAGCTAAAAAAAACCCCTGTGGAAACAGGGGTCGCAACCAAAATTAACTGCTTATGAGAAAATGATAGATTTTTTAATCGCCTTAGTTTAATAACGTATAGTAGAGCTAATTATTATGTTCAATGGTAATTACCTAAAAAAACTTCCAATTAACTCACCCAATCCGCCACCCTGGTTTTGTTGATTTTGTTGTGCACGTTGTGTAACCGTGTTCAGCACATTGTCGAGCGATGGCATTTGTCCCTGTCCGTCACCACCGGTGAACTGTTCTAAAAGATCCTGAAAGTCAAAACCATTGGTTTGCCTGTTGTCGTTAGCGCTGTTTCCTCCGCTAAGCGAGGCTATTAAATCATTTAAATCAAATGAATCGTTTGAAGGATCGTTGCTGCGGGTATTATTTACCAGCCCGTTAATAACACCGGGAATAATATTATTGGCTACTGCATTAGCAATTGCCGGGCTTAAATTCATTTTTCCTACCAGTTTGTTGGCTAGGTGCCCTACCATCATGGCCACAATAGGGTTACCCGTTAATCCGGTATTGCTGCGCTGCTGCCCTGTAAACATGGATAAAATGCTTTCAAGCCCGCCGCCGCTTAAAATATTTTGAAATCCGCTGGTTACGGTTTTGGTGGCTTCAGCCATTACCTGATTGTTAAGGTTTGACGGCACTTCGGGGTTATTTACCACCGCGCCTTCGCCATACTGCTTTACCAGTTGTGCAATTTGTTCTAACATAATTTAGGGTTTTAAGTTTTTTATGATTACAAAGCTATTTGCTGCTTTCAGACGCCTTCTCGTTTTTCCACCAGCGATAACCTATATATCCTATAATAAGCAATGGCACAAACCCCAGGTAAATAATTCCTGTATTCAAACCGGCAGCAGGCCCATCGCCCAACTGCTGTGCGGTTTTAGTACAAATAGAACATTGCGCATTTGCAGCCAGCGTAGCTGTGGTGAATACGAAAAACAATATTATATGTAGAAACCATCTCATAAAACAAAAGTAATAAATTAAAACAGCACTTAGTATCAAACATCAAGCGGCTTATAAAGTTGCAACTTGAGTAATGAAGCCTTTCATTTTTTGAAAATTAGCAGGTTTCGCAGCCACTCTTATAGTTTTTAAGTATTTTTATGCCCCCGGTTGCCATAGCTGCCGGGATTTTTTAACTATACAACCTTAAACCATGAACTTATTTGACGTTTACCCGCTTAATGATGTGACTATTGTGAAAGCGAAAGGATCTTATGTGTGGGATGATGAAGGCAATCAATACCTCGATCTTTATGGAGGGCATGCTGTTATTAGCATAGGGCATACTCACCCGCACTGGGTAAAAAGAATTGAGGAGCAATTAGAAAAGATCGCATTTTATTCAAACTCTATAAAGATACCATTACAGCAAGAACTTGCTAAAAAATTAGGCGAAGTTTCAGGCAAGGAAGAATATCAGTTATTTCTTTGCAACTCTGGTGCAGAAGCCAATGAAAATGCATTAAAGCTGGCCTCATTTCATAACGGAAGAAAAAAGATCGTTGCCTTTAAAAAGTCATTTCATGGTAGAACATCTTTAGCAGTGGCGGTAACAGATAATAAAAATTATGTGGCCCCGGTAAACGAAACGGACAATGTGACTTTTTTACCATTTAATGATGAAGAAGCCCTGCAGGCGCATTTTGATAAATACGGCAAAGAAATTTCTTCCGTAATTATTGAAGGCATACAAGGTGTTGGCGGCATCAACGTGGCCAGCGAATCCTTTTTGAAACTCATACGCAGCCTGTGTGACAAGCATGGGGCTTTATACATTGCAGACAGCGTACAATGTGGCTATGGAAGAAGCGGTAAATTTTTCAGCCACGATTTTGCAGGGGTTAGCGCTGATATATATACCATGGCAAAAGGCATGGGTAATGGTTTTCCTATTGGTGGAATTATCATTGCGCCACACATCAAACCAAAACATTTTCAATTAGGCACTACTTTTGGCGGCAACCACCTTGCATGCGCAGCAGCGCTTGCCGTGCTGGAGGTAATGAAAGAGGAAAAATTGATGGGCAACGCCGTAATGGTAGGCAAATACCTGCGCGATGAACTTTCGCAAATACCTGAACTTAAAAATATACGCGGCCGGGGACTAATGATCGGCTTTGATGTACCGGAAGAAATAGGTGCACTGAAAAAAAATCTTTTGACCAATCAAAAAATATTTACAGGAGAAGCAAAGCCAAACGTGATAAGGCTTTTACCATCTCTGGCATTAAAGAAAAAAGATGCCGAACAGTTTATTGAGGCCGTAAAAGAAGAGATCGAAGCATTTGCAACCGTTGCGCATTAATGCTTTGCAAGCGTTCTCTCCCAAACAGTTACAGGCTTTATGCGGAGTTAGAATAAATTCAATAATCAACAGCTTTAAGCATTCAGCAATTAAAAATATGTCATTACTTAAAAACAAAAATTTTGTAAGCGCTTTTGATGTTACTAATATCAGTGCGCTTGCTGATAAAGCGTTGCAATACAAAGCCAACCCTTTTAAAGATAAAACATTGGGAGAAGGTAAAAGGATCGGCTGCCTTTTTCTCAATCCCAGTATGCGCACAAGGCTTAGTACACAAATTGCAGCGCACAACCTTGGCATTGAACCCATTATTTTTAATGTGGGCAACGAAGGCTGGCAGCTTGAGTTTGAAGATGAAGCCATTATGAGCGGCAATAAATCAGAACATGTGAAAGATGCCGCACCTATTTTTGGAAAATATTTCGATATACTGGCCATTAGAACGTTTCCGCAATTAAAAAATAAAGAAGATGATTACAGCGAGTTGTACATCAACCAGTTTATAAAGCACGCCGGCATTCCGGTAGTAAGCCTCGAAAGCGCCACATTGCATCCATTACAAAGCCTTACTGATGTGGTTACCATTAAAGAAACTTATAAAGAAGGGCGTACTCCTAAAGTGGTACTTACCTGGGCGCCTCATGTAAAAGCGCTGCCACAATGCGTGGCCAACAGCTTTTCGCAATGGATGATACAATGGGGTGAAAATCTTGGCCACGAAAATAAAAAGATTGATTTTGTTATTACGCATCCTGAAGATTATGAGCTGAATGAAACATTTACAAAAGGCGCTACCATTGAATACAATCAGGATAAAGCTTTGGCAGATGCAGATTACGTGTATGTAAAAAACTGGAGCACTTACAACGATTACGGTAAAATTTACTGCAATGATCCCGAATGGATGCTGACGCTTGATAAAATGGAACGAACCAACAATGCTAAAGTAATGCATTGCCTGCCCGTAAGGCGCAATGTGGAATTAGGTGATGAAATTTTAGACAGTGAAAACAGCCTGGTAACACAGCAGGCCGCTAACAGGGTGTGGGCCGCGCAGGCAGTACTGAGCGAAATAATTGCATAATATGGATTCTTTATTTGTTATAAAAATTGGCGGAAATATCATAGATAATGCAGACTCCCTTTCCGAATTTTTAATAAGCCTTGCAGGCATTAAAGAAAAAAAAATCCTCGTGCACGGCGGTGGTAAAATTGCCACTAAGATCGGTAATCAACTGGGTATTGAGTCCAAATATATTAACGGGCGCAGAATTACGGATGATGGTACCATTGATTTGGTAACCATGGTGTATGGCGGGCTTGTGAATAAAAAAATTGTGGCGCGATTGCAGGCTCTGCAGTGCAATGCCATTGGACTTACTGGAGCAGATGCCAATATCATTCCTGCCAGGAAACGGCCTGTAAAAGAAATTGATTTTGGATGGGTAGGAGATATTACAACCAATAACGTTCATGTGAATGTTTTACACAACCTGCTGCAAAGTGGAGCAGTGCCAATATTTGCACCACTAACACACGATGGAGAAGGCCATATTTTAAATACAAATGCTGATACGATTGCGTCATCGCTGGCAGTAGCGCTTTCCCAACTGTATCAGGTTCGACTGATTTATTGTTTTGAAAAGAAAGGTGTGTTAGAAAATGTAAATGATGAGAATTCTGTCATTCAACAAATCAATAAAGAAAAATACCGGCAATTGCTAACAGAAAAAAAACTGTTTGAAGGCATTCTGCCAAAAATAGACAATGCTTTTGCAGCCATAGACGCCGGGGTAAACAGTGTACTGATTGGCGATGCAAAAGATTTGGCTCAGAACACAACAGAAGCAACGGCAGGCACTTTAATTTACAATTAATTTTTCAAGCCTTATCCCGTGTTCATTTGCTATACGAAATTATGAACAAGCTATACACAGATGCAGTAATACTTTTAAAACGATTGATCGCAACGCCTTCTTTCAGCAGACAAGAAGATGCAACAGCCGCGATCATTTTTGATTTTTTTAAGGAAAGAAAAATTGCTGCTGAAAAGTATGGAAACAATGTTCTTTGCCGCAACCTGCATTATGATGCACAAAAGCCTACACTGCTTTTAAACTCCCATCATGACACCGTAAAGCCTAACCCAAAATACACACTCAACCCTTTTGAGCCGGTAGAAAAGAACGGAAAACTATATGGACTTGGCAGTAATGACGCCGGAGGCTGCCTGGTTTCGTTAATGGCCGCCTTTGTGCATTACAATGATCAAAAAGATTTGAAATACAACATCATTTTTGTAGCAAGCGCAGAAGAAGAAGTGAGCGGCAGCAACGGCATTGAAGCTGTCATTCCAAAATTACCGCCTATTGATTTTGCAATTGTTGGCGAGCCTACTCTTTTGCAAATGGCTGTTGCGGAAAGAGGCCTGATGGTGCTGGATTGCACTGCTCATGGCAAAGCCGGTCATGCCGCGCGAAACGAAGGAGAGAATGCCATTGAAAAAGCAATTAAAGATATTGAGTGGTTTCAGAACTACTGCTTTAAAAAATATTCTGATCTATTGGGCAGCAGTAAAATGACCGTAACTGTAATTGAAACGGAGAATAAAGCGCACAACGTCGTGCCTGCCTCCTGCAGGTTTGTTGTGGATGTACGTGTGAACGAATTATACACGTTTGAAGAATTGCTTGATGAGATCCGGCAAAATATTACAAGTGATGTAAAGCCACGCAGCACAAGGCTTCGCTCTACAGCTATTGCATTAAATCACCCTGTTGTACAGGCCGGCATCGCCATGGGTAAAACTTATTATGGCTCGCCCACCACTTCTGATAAAGCGCTGATGCCTTTTCCTGCATTAAAATTTGGCCCCGGCGATAGCGCGCGCAGTCATACTGCTGATGAATTTATTTACCTGGAAGAAATTGAACAGGGTATAGAGGATTATATTGAAATGGTAAGAAGGGTTGTTTTGTGACACGTCATTTTTGAAAAACAAAATCCCTCATCTCCTTTAAAAATTCATGTACGTCATTCATCAATGGCATAGGTTCTGCAATAAGCAAAAACAGTTTACCTGTTTGTTTCAGCCTGGCCTTATTGGTTCCGGTTTGTATAAATTTTATGATTTTTTGAAACGTTTCTGATTCAAAATAGGGCGAGTCCGGCCGGTTAATAAAGTGGCAGCGCAGCGTTTCATTTTTCAGCGTCATTTTCTCAAACCCCAGTTCTACAGCCAGTTTGCGACTGCGAACTGTTTCAAATAAACCATCTACCTGCGGTGGCAAATTGCCAAACCTATCCTGCAATTCAATATACATTGCCTGCAACTCTTCTTCATTTTCACTATTATCAAGGCGCTGGTACAGCGATAATCTTTCAGTAATGTTTTCGACATAAAAATCAGGTATCAAAATTTCAAGATCTGTGTCAATGGTACAATCCTGTACAAAATCATCCTGCCTGCTGATCTCTTCTTTAAACAATTCTTTAAATTCTGTACGCTTCAGTTCACGAATAGCTTCATCCAGAATTTTCTGGTACATTTCAAACCCAATTTCGGCCATAAATCCACTTTGCTCTCCACCCAGCATATTGCCCGCACCGCGTATGTCTAGATCGCGCATGGCAATTTGAAACCCGCTGCCCAGTTCGCTGTGCTGTTCCAGTGTTTGCAGTCGCTTGCGCGAATCTGTTGGCAAAGTGCTCATGGGTGGTGCCAGTAAATAACAAAAAGCTTTTTTATTGCTGCGCCCCACGCGGCCGCGCAACTGGTGCAAATCGCTTAGGCCAAACTGGTGCGCGTTGTTTACAATGATCGTGTTAACATTAGGAATGTCAACACCGCTTTCTACAATGTTTGTACAAACCAACACATCATAACGGTGATCAATAAAATCTAAAATTCTTTCTTCCAGCTTGTGGCCTTCCATTTGACCGTGCGCATAACCAATGGAAAGATCGGGGCAAAGACCCTGTATTAATGCCGCCATTTCTGCAAGACCTGCCACGCGGTTGTGAATAAAGAAAACCTGCCCGCCACGTTCGGTTTCATAATAGATGGCATCGCGTATCACATCTTCATTGTAAACCTGCACTTCTGTTTGTATAGGCTGCCTGTTGGGCGGCGGCGTATTGATGATGCTCAAATCCCTGGCGCCCATTAATGAAAACTGCAACGTGCGTGGAATGGGCGTAGCTGTAAGCGTAAGACAATCAACAGTAGTACGGATGGTTTTTATCTTCTCTTTATGAGCTACCCCGAATTTCTGCTCTTCATCAACAATTAAAATACCCAGGTCTTTAAACTTCACATCTTTACCAATGATGCCGTGCGTGCCAATCAAAATATCAATTTTGCCTTCTTTTAATTTTTGTAGCGTTTCCTTTTTTTCCTTTGCTGATTTAAAGCGATTAATAAAATCTACCGTTACTGGAAACTCTTTCAGCCTTTCTTTAAACGTTTGGTAATGCTGAAAAGCTAAAATGGTTGTAGGAACCAGCACAGCCGCTTGCTTACCATCTACGCAGGTTTTAAACGCTGCTCTTATAGCCACTTCAGTTTTGCCAAAGCCCACATCGCCACACACCAGCCTGTCCATAGGCGAGGTTGACTCCATATCTTTTTTTACATCAGCCGTGGCTTTTAACTGGTCTGGGGTGTCTTCATATATAAAAGAAGCTTCCAGTTCTGCCTGCAGGTAAGAATCTGGACTGTGTGCAAAGCCCTGCTGCGCCTTACGCTGCGCGTATAATTTTATAAGATCAAATGCAATTTCTTTTACTTTAGCCTTCGTCTTATCCTTTAACCGGTTCCATACATCGCTGCCCAGTTTGTTTACTTTCGGAACACTTCCATCCTTACCTGTGTACTTTGCAATTTTGTGCAGCGAGTTGATATTGACATACAGAACATCTTTGTCTTTATAAATCAACCGGACTGCTTCCTGAATCCTGCCATTTGCATCAATTTTTTGCAGGCCGCTGTAAACACCTACCCCATGGTCAATATGGGTTACATAGTCTCCCGGCTGCAACTCACGCAATGTGCGCAGGGTGATGGCCTTGTTTTTATTATAAGCCTGCTTTACCCGGTATTTGTGGTAGCGCTGAAATATTTCGTGATCGGTATAGCAAACAACTTTTAGGTCGTGATCAATAAAGCCCAGGTGAATGGAAACCGGCACAGGGTTGAAAACAACCTCCGCCTTCTGATCATCAAAAATATTTTGAAGGCGTTGTAACTGTTTAGTATTATCTGAGAAAATGTGAATGCTGTAACCTTTCTTTTCTTTATCGCGCAGGTCATGGATCAACAGTTCAAACTGGCGGTTAAAGGCAGGTTGTGATTGTGTGTTGAATTCATACTCTTTGGCTACAGCAATATTTTTAGTTTCTTCAAAAAACACCACAGACCTGCTTTTGAGTGCCTGTTCAAATTCTGCTGCGCCTATAAAATCATCCTCTGCAAGTTCTTTTTTGGTAAGCTTATCCGGGTCTTCAGTTTTATCTAAGTCCTGTGCTTTCCGGTATTCAATAAAATACTTCAGTTCTTCTTCATTGTCTTTTAATCTTTCAACACAAAGGTGTTTATCCTGAATCCAAAAGCTTGTATTCTTTGGCAGAAACTCAAACAACGACACGCGTTCTTCAGTTGTAAATTGTGAATCAACATTGGGTATGATAGAAACCTGCAGCAATTTCCTTTCACTGAGTTGCGTCTCAGGATCTATTATCCGGATGGAATCCACATCATTGCCAAACAATTCTATACGATATGGCTTCTCATTTCCAAAAGAATAAATATCTATGATGCCGCCGCGCAATGCAAACTGGCCGGGCTCGTATACAAAATCGCTGCGCTCAAAACCATATTTATCAAGCTTTAAAAGCAACTCGCCCACATCAAGCGTATCAGCAGTTTTAATGTGAATGATATTTTGCGAAAGTGTTTTTGGCAGTACCACTTTTTCAAACAAAGCTTCAGGATAAGTAACCAGCATTTTACGCTTTACCTGAATTTCATCTTTGTCAGCCGCAGCCGCCAGTTTCATCAACGCTTCTGTCCGCAACATTACGTGCGAAGGATTGAGCAGGTTATAATTCTTTCTGGTTTTAAAAGATGACGGAAAATAAAAAACATCCAGCGCACCGGTAATATTTTCAAGCGTATTATGAAAGTAAGCCGCCTCTTCCGCATCATTTAAAACAACCACGTGATTGAATTCCGGACTGCGGGCTGCTGCTGCTGCAAACACAAAAGGTGCAGCACTTCCAAACAAACCATTTATGCTAATATGGGAGGGCGCGGACATAGAAAACCCGTCCGCTATTTGTAAACAGCGGGGATCATCAATATAAAAATTCTTCAGCGCATCCGGATTCATCGGGGCGCAAATATACAAAGAAACGTTTAGCTACATCTGCCGCTGTGTACTTTCAAACAAGCATTATCTTTACGTTTCAATGAAAACTTCGAACATTATCATCGCTTTAACAATGGTTGTTGCCAGCATTGTATTAAATAACAATTGTGGCCGAAAAACGAGGCCTGCGGCTTTACCTGAAAATACGGCTATACAAAATTCTGCAACCAAAACATCAGCAGCCAATATTGATGACCTCACCAAAGAGCAAGTTGTTGTTCCTTATGTGAAGCGGCACGGGAGGCTCCCTGATTATTACATTACTAAAAAGGAAGCGCGCGAAAAAGGCTGGATAGCGGCAGAAGGTAATTTGTGTGATGTGCTGCCTGGCAAAGCTATTGGCGGCGATGTGTTTGGCAACCGGGAAGCAAGCCTGCCTGACAAAAGCGGAAGAACCTGGTATGAAGCCGACTTGAATTATAATTGTGGGCGCCGCAATGCAGACAGGCTTTTGTTCAGCAGCGACGGGCTTATATTTGTAACATACGATCATTATAAAACTTTTGAAAAAAAATAGCTGCGTGGGAAGCCGCGTTTAATCATTTCAACAATGCGTACAGTAAATTTTAATTTTGAGAGAATCGGCTCCATTGAAGATTTTTATAAGGTTGCGAAGGCAGCATTAAACCTTCCCGAACATTTTGGAAATAACCTTGATGCCTTGTGGGACAATCTTACTGGAGATATTGAATTGCCGTTACATGTTAAGTTTACAAATATGACCCTTAGCCAGTTGGAGCAGTTTGACAAGCTGATCACGCTTTTTGAAGATGCAGTTGACGAAACAGATGACAGCCTTCAATTTGAATATTATCTTCAGAAAGGCTGAAACTTGATTCCGCTAAAAATAAAGCCACTCCTGATGGAGCGGCTTATTTTTATTAATAAATCGAACGATGCGCTAAAACCAGCTACTGATAAAAGTTTCGTTTACTTTATCATTGTCTGCAAGTTTTCTTCTGCGCTTTTCTACCTTGCGCTTTTGTATATAGCTGCTGATGATCATCAGGAAGCCAAAGATGATTGTGAATGGCGGTATGCCCAAAAAGGAGATCCATCTGCCACCAAAAGTACGGCGCATGGGGCGCTTCAGCCTTTCATAAATCAAATACATACCAGGCACCATTACCAGTGTAAGGAAGAACGCCACAATTAAACCGAAAATAATCGTCCACGAAAGCGGCCCCCAGAATGATACGCTTGATCCACCAAAAAATATGCGGGGATTAAACTCCGCGAACATAGTGTAGAAGTTAATATTAAACCCAATTGCCAGGGGGAACAGCGCAGTTATGGCTGCTACAGCAGTTAATAATACAGGTATGATACGTATTTTACCAGCCTGTATAACGGCATCTCTGGTTTTAATGCCGCGTTCCCGCAATTCATCTGCAAATTCTATTACAAGAATACCGTTTTTGATTACAATACCGGCTAAGCCTAAAATACCTACACCCACCATTACAGTTGAAACCGTCATACCAAAGATGGTAAAGCCCAGCAACACACCAATGATGCTGAACACGATCTCGGTAAGAATAATAGTTGCTTTACCCATAGAGTTGAACTGCCATACAAGAATTAAAATGATCAGCAATACTGCACCGATAAATGCCACACCCAAAAAGTCGGATGTTTCTTTTTGCTGCTCACCTTCACCGGTTTGGGTAATGGTCACATCATCCGCACTATGAAACTGGTTGAGCGCTTTTGTGATCTCCGCATTTACAGCAGGAGCCGTGTAGCCCGATAGCAGCGCACTCTTCAGCGTGATGGTCCTCTTCTGATCGATGCGCTGCACGCTACCAAGCGTATTTGTAAAATCCACATCTACCAGCGATACAATAGGTACACTCTTAAACATACCCGTAGCCATGTCTCTGAAAGCAATGCTCATATTCAAAAGGTCAGAAAGATTTTTACGCTGCAATTCATTGTTACGTATCTGTATCTTATATTCTTCATCGCCTTCTTTAATTTTGCTTGCTTCCAAGCCATATAGAGCGGTGCGGATCTGCTGGCCTACTTGTGCTGACGACACTCCTTCTATCAGCGCTTTTTCACGGTTTACTTTTAATGTTATTTCAGGGCTTGACAGGTCAATATCCATTTTTAATTCTTCAATACCTTTGATGCTAACACTATCAAGATAATTTTTCAGTTTCACAGCTGTTGCTGACAGGTTTTCAAAGTTCTCGCTGGAAACCTCAATATTTACCGGGGGATCTGTTGGAGGACCTGACTGTTCTTTATCTACCGTAATTTCTGCTCCGGGAATGCCTTTGATCACTTTACGGATGGAATCAAGATAAGGTGTGGTTGATTCTCCATGCCGCTCTTCAAACGGTACAAAAGAAATTTGAATACGCCCCAACTCTGGCCTGGTGCCGCCGCTGGCACCCATGCTTTGTTCAGATGCACCAACGGCTACGTTGGAAATAACGCTTTCTACCAGCGGATTGTTTTTCCCAAGCACGCCTTCTACACGCGTTTCTAACTGGCGCAGTATAGAATCTGTGTAATCAACATTAGTTCCTACCGGCAACTTGAGGTATACGTATACGAAGTTGGGTTCATTATCAGGAAAGAATACTACTTTATTTCTACCCGCTGCGGCAGATATGCCGAATATGATAAAGGTAAACAGCAGTAGCCCTATCGTTCCTAAAAGAAGATACACTGGCCTCCAACCTTTCAATGCCCAGTTCAGAAGGGTTTCATAATGGTTCATGATCCAGGGCAGCACGCGGTTTTGAAACTGGTGTACCCATCCTTCAAAGAAGTAAGCGTTCAACACACCCATTAACGCTATAAACAGCGCGAGGTTACCTATAAAAAGCAGCGACGGCGTGTTGGTTGCAAACCCCAAAATATCGAATAAAACACCCAGAATAACGGCTACAATAAAGAATGGGCGTTTAAATATTTTGCCTTTTTCACCACGGTAAGAATGATCATCGTCTTTATGGTTCATGAAGTCCACAGCAAAAACCGGGTTCATAATAAATGCCACCAAAAGCGAAGCCGATAGGGTGAAAATAAGCATTAACGGCAGGTAGACCATGAACTTACCGATCATACCCGGCCAAAACATTAACGGTATAAATGGCGCCAGCGTGGTGAGGGTACCTGATAATACCGGTACAAATACTTCTCCGGCGGCCATTTTTGCAGCCCTTACTGAAGTGATGCCGCCTTTGGCTTCTACAAAAATGCGGTGGGTATTTTCAATTACCACAATGGCGTCATCCACAATAATACCAAGCCCAAAGAGCAATGCAAAAAGAACCATGAAGTTTAGCGTGATGTCGTTGCCGATCAGCAACTCGCCAAAAGGGAGGAAAATGAATGCAACAAACATACTTAAAGGCACGCTTAGTGCTACAAAGAACGCGTTGGTAACGCCCATGAAAAACATCAGTATCACCAATACGAGTATAAACCCTATCACGATGGAGTTAATCAACTCATTAAAAGACGCTTCAGTATTGATACTTTGATCGCCCGAAATGGTAATCGCTACATCCTTAGGAAACTGTGTGCTGCGCACTTCTTCTGAAATTTCTTTTACAGCATCTGCAGTGGCAATCAGGTTTTCACCACTTCTTTTTACAATGTTAAGGGTAATAACATTTTTGCCATTCAGCCGCGCGTAGCTTTCGGTTTCACGCACCGTATCTTTTACTGATGCAATATCTCTTAAGTAAATGGGGTTGCCCTGGCTGTTTCTTACAACAATATTTTGAATATCATACGCATTTTTCAGTTGCCCTTTTAGCTGCAGGTTGCGCCGCATATTGCCCACTTCAAGCTGGCCGCCCGAAATGTCAATGTTCTCATACCTGATGGCATTCGCTATATCATTAAAACTTACGCCTGCTGCCTGCATTTTTAGATTGTCTACATTTACCTGAAACTCTCTTTCCGGCGCACCCACCAAGTCAACACGCGTAATCTGTGCAATTTCTTCAAGCCGGTCTTTCAAGTCATCTGCATACTTTTTTAATTGCAGGGGATCGTAGTTACCACTTACGTTTACCGACATGATGGGTATTTCCGAAAGGTTGAACTCCATAGCTGTTGGTTCAACCGTAAGATCGGTAGGCAGTTCGCTACGAGCCTTATCCACCGCGTCTTTTACTTTTGGCAACGCGTCTTCTATTCTTACATTGGTACCAAACTCCACAACTATTAAAGAAAGATCCTGGTAAGAAGTACTCGTCAGCTTTTCAATCTTTACACCGGTGATACCTTTAATTTCTTTCTCCAGCGGCTGCGTTACCAGGTTTTCAATATCCATTGGCGTATTACCGGCGTATACAGTTTGCACAAACACGTAGGGTATCTTTACCTCCGGGAAACTTTCTTTGGGAAGGGTGATGAATTTTTGCACACCCATGATGGTTACAATCAATATTAAAAAATAGATTGTAGTACGGTTTGTAACCGCCCAGGAGGTGGGCTTAAATTCCTTAAATTTATTTGTAAAATTTTCTAAAGCACTCATACAATTTTTTTAGTCCGTTTGTAGCAAAAATGTTACAGTAAAGGCTCTGTAGTAATCACCTGGCCTTCGTATACGCTTTCCACGCCCTGTGCAATCACCCTGTCTCCGGCTGAAAGTCCGGACCTGATCTCAAGCCTGTCACCAGAAAGGTTGCCGGCTATCACACGTTTTTTTCGTGCTACCAGTTTGTTATTTTCAGGTACGGCCACCATTACGTATTTACCCTCCTGATCTGTTTGTAAAGTATTTAATGGAATGGTAATGGCATCGCCTCTTGAATATTCCTGTATTTGAACTTTGGCAATTTGATTGGCCCTGATAGAAGGATCAGAAGGAACATTGGCTTCAACGGTAAATGTTCTTGAAGAAGGATCAATGAGTTTACTTACAACAGAAGCCGTGGTGTTGATGGTTCGGTTATTGGCATCAGGCAGTGTCACCACAATGGGTGTACCCACCTTTACTGAGCCAATATAAGTTTCTGGCACCAGTACCACCAGTTTTAAAACTGATGTATTTACAATTGAAATTTGCGGGCCCGTGGCTGAAACGCCTGTAAACTGTTCTCCCACGCGCACGTTTACTTCATCTATAGTACCGCTTATATCTGCCTTAACATTAGAGAAATTCAATTGCTCCCTGGCAAGGTTCACCTGCGCTTCTGCTGCACGCAACTGGCTTGTTAAGGTTTCTACATTTGTTTTTGCCTGTATCACCTGCATTTCAGTACCAATATTGTTATCCCACAAATTCTGCTGACGTTGCAATGCAGTTTTAGCCAGGTTAAGCTGGGCTTTGATTACGCCGGTTTGCTGCTGTGCTGCAGTTACCTGCTGGCGCGCTATTGCATCATCAAGTTTTAATAGGGTTTGACCCTTGTTTACATAATTTCCTTTTTGCACATAAATGGCACGCACCACACCTGGCATTTTAGGCGCTACGTAGGCAGTTTTTTTTGCATCAATCTTTCCCTGCAGATCAATGTAATGATTAAAGGCCCCACCGCCAACTGTTTCAAGCGTTACCAGTTTGGCAGTAACGGCAGTTGAATCCAACTGCTCTATTTCTTCTACCAGTGCAGCAATCCTGTCGCTCAATTGCTTTTGCTCTTTTTTCAGTTTTTCAAGTTCCACTTTCTTATCACCAAGTTTTCCCTTTTGTTTGGCGCCGCCGCAGGCTGCCATAAAAACCACAAGGCTAAAGATGAAGATTGTTTTAAAAATTCTTTGCATAAAATACCTTTTAATTGTTTCGTTGTATTTAGAGTTTTCCGGTTGCTTTTAAGAAATCAACCTTAGCAACAATGGCGTTGTACAACGCGTTGTAATAATTTGTCTGAGCCGTTTCCAGTTCAATACGAGCCTGGTTAATTTCAAGCTGCGAGCCGGTGCCTATTTCATATTTCTTTTTTGTTTGATTGTACACCTTTGTAGCAAGTTCCATATTCGTACGTTGGTAGTCGAGATTCTGGATGGCTGATTTAAAGTTGTTAACTGCTTCCTGTATCTCTCTGTTGATGTTCAGCTTAAGCGCTTCAATATTGTTTTCTGTCTGCCGCAGCCTGATCTTTGCCTGTTCGATTTTAGCGTTTGTGGAAAAGCCGGTAAAAATCGGGATTCTGAGATTTAACGATATAGCGCTTACCGGCGACCAGTAAGAATGGCCCGAGAAAATATCAAACTTGTTACTTTGAGCCATCTGGTTGTAATAACCACTTAATGAAAGTTGCGGTAATTTACTGTACCTGTATCGTTGAACATCATATTCGCCAAGTGTTACGCCCAGCAGCGCTACCTGGTAATCTCTGCGCTGGGTGAAATCAAAAGTAGCAGCTTCCAGCACACCTTCTTTAATTGTGTCGTCGGTCAGTTCATCTGTAAGCACCAATTCATCCTGAACCGGCATGCCCATCAACACTTTTAAGCCAAGGTAACCGTTACTGATTTGATTTAGCGCGGTTGTTCTTGCTGATTGCAAATTGGCAAGCGTAACGTTCTGCCTGTCTATATCTAGGCCTTCAGCAAAGCCATTGTCATACATAATTTTTATATCATGCCTCAATTTATTAATAAGGGCAATATTTGAATCTATCAGTTCAATTTGTCTGCGGCTTACAACAAGCTGGTAATAAATTTTTGTAATATTGGCCCTGATCTGCTCTTTGGTAAGTTCAGCATTTTTTTCTCTCAATTCTATAAGACTTTCGCGTGCCTGAAGGCCGGTAAAAACCTGTCCGTCAAATAAAATCTGGCTTAGTGATACGCCGCCGGTTGATGTCCATTTCACACCAAAAACCAGTCTTGCAAATTCTCCCGGCTGGCCGCCAAAAAATTCAGCAGGCACCAGGCTTGCCGGCAATTTGGCATTGTATGTAAGCTGTCCCGACGCGCTTATTTGCGGATAAGCCATCCCTGTTACTTCTCTGTTTACCTGCTCTTGCAGTTGTATTTCCAACAAAGCATTCTTTACCTGCACATTATTTTTTTCGGCATAGTTAAGGGCCTCCTGTAAAGAGAAATGGTGAGTTTGCGGGGGCGTTTGTTCTGTTTGTTGGGCCTGTATATAATTACCAGCGAACAATGCAATTATAATAAGCCATAGCGTGTTTCCTTTCATTCCCGTTAGAATTTTAAACGTTCTTTTCTGTATTTATTAATAAACTGATATCCTTTTGGTGTTGACAATCCGTATAAAAAAAGATAAAAAAGTTCTTCATTGGTTTTTGCCAGGCCGGTATCTGCATGCATTTCGGGAATGAATGCCAAAAGTACCGTTTGCAAGCGGAACCTCACGATCAATTCCACGTTCAGATCAGCTCTGTAAAGACCATCCTTTATACCGTCTTCAATATTCTTTTTTAAGGCATTATAAAGAAAATCCTGCTTGTAGTTTACAAATACCTTATACGCACGCGGGTGGTATTTTTCAAGATCAAACATTACCACAGGGTTCATGCTGCTAAATAGCTCTGAGGTGCGCTCGATAGCCATAAATGATTCTTGCACAGCATTTTTAGCTGCATGTTCATCAGCCATGTTGTCCTGGCAATTTTTATTCAGAACCCTTTCTACCACATCAAGCACCAGCCCATCTTTATCTGTATAATAATTATAAATGGTCTTTTTGCTCATTCCAAGCGATGTTGCAATTACATCCATACTCACGCTACGAATGCCATACATGATAAAGAGCTCCAGCGCTTTTTCGGCTATTCTTTTTTTATTTTCCTGTTGAGTGTCCATTTTTTGAGGGAGCGAAACTAAGGAAACTTTATAAGTTACCAAAGTTTCCAGCAAATTTTTCTTTATTATAGGGCGCAAGATTAATATGTGTTTAGCAAACAAAAATCATTTACTCGGTGAACGGACTAAAAAGCAGGGTAAAATATTTGTACTGCGGTGGTATTACAATTAAAGGCAAGCAGTATCTTGCGGGGTATGAAATATCATTCATTTACAAAGCAAAAAGAAGGCCTGGCTAAGACCATTTTCCGATACTTCATGCAGGGCATACTCATCATAGCGCCTATTGCAATCACAGGTTATGTTTTGTTTTGGGTGTTTGATTGGATAGACAGCTTTTTAAGGCCCTATGTAAGTTACCGTGGCGTCGGCTTCCTGATTGTGATAGGATTTGTGATTTTTGTAGGGTGGATCAGCAGCTATTTCATAATGGAAAGTGTAATCAATTTTTTTGACCACTGGCTGGAACGAACCCCTGGTATTAAAATTTTATATAAATCTATAAAAGACTTTTTCCAGGCATTTGCCGGTGAAAAGAAAAAATTTACCAAAGCCGTATTAGCCAACGTTTTTAACAATGACGTGTGGATTGTAGGTTTTTTAACTGATGATGAAATGGAAAAGTTTAATATGGGTGCTGATATGGTAGCGGTGTATGTGCCACAGGCTTACAACTTTGCCGGGCAGCTTTATATTTTACCAAAAGACAGGGTGAAACCAATTGAAAATATTACGGCCGGCGACGCAATGAAGTATACGGTAACCGGCGGTGTAGTAGAAACAGAAGGAAAGCCTTAAAATTGCAGGCTCTTTATAAATTTTAAAAAAGTACTATGGCAACTATCAGGCCCTATAAGGCATTAAGACCTAAAACAGAACTGGCAAAACATGTAGCATCACAACCTTATGACGTATTAAGCAGTGATGAGGCAAGAAAAAAGGTAAAAGACAACCCTTATTCTTTCCTGCGCATCACAAAATCAGAAGTGGACCTGCCCGATGACATTGACATTCACACGCCGGTAGTCTATCAGAAAGCAAAAGATAATTTGAAAAAATTTCAGCAAGAAGCTATACTTATTACTGAAGAGAAACCTTGCTATTATATTTATACGCTTGTAATGGATGGCCGCAGCCAAACAGGCCTGGTATGTATATCTGCTGTGGAAGATTACCATACCGGCGTCATCAAAAAACATGAATTTACAAGGCCCGAAAAAGAAAAAGACCGCATTGATCATATGACAACGATATCCGCACAAACAGGTAAAGTGTTTTTGGCCTATCACAACGTGGATGAAATGGATGAACTGGTAAGTAACTGGAAGCAACATCACCAGCCAGCGTATGACTTTGTAGCAGATGACGGCATAAAACACACCGTGTGGGTAATAAATGATGATGCTACTATAGAAACCATTACTTCCCTGTTTAAAGAAAAAGTACCGGCCACTTATATTGCCGATGGCCACCACCGCGCGGCATCAGCAGCCAAAGTAAGCAAAGAGTTGCCCGAAAATGAAAATGCCCAATATTTTTTAACCGGAATTTTCCCTTCAGATGAATTAGCCATTATGGATTACAACAGGCTGATCAAAGATTTGAATGGGCTTACCAATGAAGATTTTTTAACAGCGCTTAAAAAAGATTTTGACATACGGCAAAGCTCCGAGCCTGTAAAACCTGCGCACTTACATCATTTTGGGATGTACCTGAAGGGGCAATGGTATAATCTGCAAGCGAAAGACGATACTTATACCACCGACCCAATTGGTGTGTTAGATGTCAGTATTCTTTCAAACAATATTTTAGACCCCATACTTGGCATTAAAGACCAGCGCACTGACAAGCGAATAGATTTTGTGGGCGGCATACGTGGACTTGATGAATTGGTAAAACGCGTTGATAGCGGAGAAATGCAGGTGGCTTTCAGCCTGCACCCTGTCACGATTCAACAATTATTTGATATTGCTGACAGTGGCAATGTGATGCCTCCGAAAAGCACCTGGTTCGAGCCCAAACTAAGAGATGGGCTGCTGACGCATTTATTGTAAGTTATCCGATCATGCAAATTATTCTTGCACCCAATGCTTTTAAGAACAGCCTTCCCGCCAATGAGGTGGCCGAAGCCCTTCGGGAAGGCCTGTTACAAGGCGGTTTTAATGGTGTTATATATTGCTGCCCGGTGGGCGATGGCGGCGATGGTACCGGAAATATCCTGCAGCAACAGCTTAAAGCCAAACCGATAGTATGCAAAACTGTGGATGCGCTGCAATGCCCTATTGACGCGGCCTTTGGAATGACAAGAGATAGAACAGCCATTATTGAGCTGGCTAATGCATCAGGCTTGCGGCTGCTAAAGCCTGAGGAATATGCACCGCTTATTGCCAATACCAGGGGTACAGGAAAAATGATAAAAGCAGCCCTGGATGCAGGTGCCGAAAAAATAATTTTATGTATTGGCGGCAGCGCCACAATTGATGGCGGAACTGGTTTACTACAGGAGTTGGGCATTGTTTTTAATAATATAAATGATACTGCCATTACCGATTTGCCCAT
>JAFAFV010000251.1 GCA_023423285.1 Bacteroidota bacterium | reverse complement strand
ACCACTTGGAGTGGAACTGGTTTTTAAACAACCAGCAGGTTCTTTACTGGCATTGGAGCCCCGACAAAGCCTGGGCCATGAACCACAAAGTACAGGGCTGGAACGAATGCCTGATCACTTATGTTTTGGCTGCTGCTTCAGCCACGCACGGTATTTCTAAAACGGCTTATGATGCGGGTTGGGCAAGAAGCGGTGCAATGAAAAATGGCAAACAATTTTATAATATTACTTTGCCGCTGGGCGAAGATTATGGCGGCCCTTTGTTTTTTGAACATTATTCTTTTTTGGGTCTAAAACCATCCGTGCTTGCCGACAGCTATGCTTCTTATAATGAACAAACGCGCCATCATACGCTTATCAATTACAATTACTGCAAAGCCAATCCCAGGCAATGGTATGGTTACAGCGATTCGGTGTGGGGCTTAACAGCCAGCAACATTAAAAACGGTTACAGCGCCAGCTCTCCCACTAACGACCTGGGTTATATAGCGCCAACCGCGGCCATTTCATCGTTGCCTTATACACCCAATGAATCAATGGCGGCTTTGAAATTTTATTATTACGTACTGGGCGATAAGATTTTTAAGGAATATGGTTTTACAGATGCATTTACTTTGGATGTGCTGAAAAACGGCGCATGGTTTGATGATGCCTTTCTGGCCATAGACCAGGGGCCGATCATAGTGATGATAGAAAATTACCGCACGGGATTGTTGTGGGATCTTTTTATAAGCGCGCCGGAGGTGAAAGCCGGGTTGGCAAAGCTGGGATTTACCGGGTTATAGAATGCTGCCACAGGCATGACAAAAAACCCTTGTGGTCTTAATTCTCAGCATATGTTACGGCAGGCAATTACTCTGGATTGCTGCCAGTCAGAAGTGATCATTAAAAAAAATAAATAATCTCAAATGAAGAAAGGATTTATATTTTACCTGGTATTGTTTGCAGTATTGAATTTTAACGCGCAGTGCAATAAAGGCGGAAGCGGGGGAGGTACACCACCGCCCGATCCTCCGGGCACAAATGATGTGGAGATGTGGCTGACCAAAGCAAACCAGGCCGTGCTGCTGCAAAAGCAGGGCAAAGTAATTTCTTTTGGTACGGCTGCCAATACATTTCCCAATGCAGATGTGGATGAAACAAAAACTTATCAAACCATTGACGGCTTTGGTTATACCCTCACAGGCGGCAGCGCCATGCTCATCAACCAGATGGAGGCTACAGCCAAAGCTAATTTGCTCAGCGAATTGTTTGGCAGCGGCGATGGCAAAATCGCCATCAGTTACCTCCGGTTAAGCATCGGCGCTTCCGACCTGGATGCCACTGTTTTCAGTTATAATGATCTTCCTGCCGGGCAAACAGATATTAACCAGGATCACTTTAGCATAGCGCCCGATAAAGTGCATCTGATACCTGTTCTAAAAAGTATTCTGGCCATCAATCCATCTATAAAAATAATTGCCACACCGTGGAGTCCGCCCACGTGGATGAAAGACAACAACAGCAGCATTGGCGGCAGCCTGAAGCCGGAATATTACAATTCCTACGCCACTTATTTTGTCAAATACATTCAGGCTATGAAAGCCGAGGGTATTAATATTACCGCTATTACGCCGCAAAACGAACCCCTGCACCCGGGCAATAATCCCAGCATGTACATGGCGGCAGAGCAACAGCGTGACTTTATCAAAAACAACCTGGGGCCAGCGTTTCAGGCGGCTGGCATTGCTACAAAAATTATTGTGTATGACCACAACCTTGATAAGCCTGATTATCCTTCCACCATTTATGCTGATGCGGATGCGGCTAAATATGTAGATGGCGCGGCCTTTCATTTGTATGCCGGCGATGTGGCGGCTATGGGCAACCTGCACAACGCTTATCCTTCAAAAAACCTATACTTTACCGAGCAATGGACGGGGGCAAAAGGCACATTTGACGGCGATCTGCAATGGCATATCAAAAACGTCATCATTGGTACCATGCGTAACTGGAGCAAGTTGGCTATGGAATGGAACCTCGCAAACGATCCCACTTATGGGCCGCATACTCCCGGCGGCTGCACTGAGTGTAAAGGAGCGGTTACCATCAACGGGTCTGCCATTACAAGAAATGTGGCTTATTATATTATAGCACATGCTTCTAAATTTGTGCCGCCCGGCTCGGTAAGAATTGAAAGTAATTATGCAGGCGTAATACAAAATGTAGCATTTCTTCGGCCTGATGGTAAAAAAGTAATGATCGCGCTGAACGAAGGACCCACAACTTATACTTTTAATCTAAGGTACAAAGGCAAATGGGCGCCTGTTACGATAGAAGGAAAGTCTGTGGCAACAATTATCTGGTAAAGATTTCTAAAAATTTTGTAAAACATACACCATGCGCAATCTTTTATTACTGTTGCTACTGCCAACGTTTGTTGCCTGTGGAAGCAATCAGAGTGCACGAAAGGAAAACAATAGGAGGGAGCTTGTGTTTGACACTTCCTCTCTGATGCAAAAAGCCATTACTGTATTTACTACAGCCGACAGTGTCGGCATGCGTTTAAAAAAAGCAGACAGCGCATGGAAATTTCAGGAGTTTGGGCAACCGAAGGAAACACAGGTGTGTGTGTTTGTGGATCCCTCTGAAACCTTCCAGACATTTTTAGGCGTTGGCGGCGCCATGACAGATGCAGCGGCCGAAACGTTTTTTAAGCTTCCTGAAAATAAACAACAAGAATTGTTGAAGGCTTATTACGATGTGCAACAAGGTATCGGCTACAATATTGCCCGATTGAATATGAACAGTTGCGATTTTTCATCTGGTTCTTACACATACGTAGCAGATCACGATACCAGTCTTAGCACATTTGATATTAGTCACGATACCAGGTATAAAATCCCTTTCACCAAAAAAGCAATCGAAGCGGCAGGCAATAATATGACCGTTTACATCAGCCCCTGGAGCCCGCCTGCCTGGATGAAAGACAATAATAATATGCTGCAGGGTGGCGCACTTAAAAAGGAGTTGTATAAACCCTGGGCCGATTATTACATCAAATACATCAATGCGCTGGAAAAAGAAGGCATTCCTGTTTGGGGGCTAAGCGTTCAGAATGAACCTATGGCCACTCAAAAATGGGAGTCGTGCATTTACACGGCAGAGCAGGAAGCAGATTTTATTAAAACCGCGCTTGGACCGGCATTACACAATGCCGGCATGCAGGATAAAAAATTGATTATCTGGGATCATAACCGAGATCTTATTTACCAGCGTGCCAGCACCACTCTGCGCGATCCTGAAGTCGCCAAATATGTTTGGGGTATCGGTTTTCACTGGTACGAAACCTGGACGGGCAGCGACATGATGTTTGACAACCTGCGCAGAACACACGAGGCTTTTCCTGATAAAAACCTGATTTTTACTGAGGGCTGCAAAGAAAAATTTTCGATGGATAGCGTGTATAACTGGTCGTTGGGCGAACGCTATGGAATGTCTATGATCAACGATTTTAACGCTGGAACCGTGGGATGGACAGACTGGAACGTGTTGCTGGATGAGACTGGTGGCCCCAACCATGTGGGCAATTTTTGCTTTGCCCCCGTGCATGCCAATACAAAAACCGGTGAACTGATTTATACCAATGCATTTTATTATATCGGGCATTTTTCTAAGTTTATCAGGCCTGGCGCTAAAAGGATCATTGCTTCCACCAACAGAACCAACCTGCTTACAACAGCATTTTTAAACACGGATGGATCCGTGGTAGTTGTGGTTATGAACAAAGGTAATGAAGAATTGCCTTACCAGTTGTGGATACATGATAGGGCAACGGCTATAAACATCCTGCCACACAGCATTCAAACCATTAAGTTTTAATATTTATAAGTTACAGATCTTTATAGATGACGCCTTTAACAAACCAGTGCTTAAAACCCGGTTGTTTTTAAGCAGATAATGCATATATTTGGTACATGGTGGAAAATGGTAACTTATATCATTTGCAGAAAAAAGTGGCACTGGGAGATGAAAAGGCGTTTCGGCAGTTATTCAACCATTTTGCTTCTCCTCTTACCCGTTTTGCCTTTTCCATTACACAGGATAAAGAGGTAGCCCTTGAAATGATGGATGAAGTATTTGTGAAAGTATGGAAAAACCGCATCAAACTCCCAGATATAACCAATCTAAAAACTTACCTGTACACATCTGTTAAAAATGCATCGCTAAACTATTTGTCGCAAAAGGCCCGCGCAAATCATACTGAGCCTTTCGATCTTGACAACATCCCGCTTGCTGACCACCAGTCTCCCCAGCAAATGCTCATTACTAAAGAAATTTTCAAAAAGATCAGCAGTGCCGTAGACAGCCTGCCGCCCAAATGCCGTATCATCTTCAGGCTGGTGCGCGAAGACGGCCTCAAATACAGGGAAGTGGCGGAAATTCTCAATATTTCAGTAAAAACCGTTGACGCCCAAATGGTGATTGCGGTAAAAAAAATCAGCGAAAAGGTGAAATTCCACCTCGATGTTGTACCCGGTAAAAAAGTACGCAGCGCATAAT
>JAFAFV010000247.1 GCA_023423285.1 Bacteroidota bacterium | reverse complement strand
GTACTAATGGTTCCGTACCGGAGACTGTAATATGTCTTGCAATTGATATACATTTGCTAAAAACTAATATTTTTAGCAATATTATCCAATGTTTTTAGTATTTCAAAAAGTTTATTTTAAAATTAGGATAGAAAGTTCAATAGTTTCTCTGGCCTCATCGCCACTCCCACGGTGCTATAGGGGCTTCTGAACCGCCCCATAAACCCACTCTATTATTCCTTGCAGAGTCTTCCATTTTGGCCCAAGCAAGGTTCCTATCATAGAATTTGTAATGCCAGGCTAATCCTGATTTTAAAAGCATTTCATTTACATTCTTAGAGCTATCAAGAAAGACCAATGCTATTTTACGACCATACTGATCCACGTCTTTAATAACCAGATTGACGTGTTTTCCAAAAATGATATCACTAAGAAATTTTTTGGCTACTTCCCCAATGGTTGCCCACTCTCCGGTGTGTCTATGCCATGTAAGCGAATTTGTTCTGTATACTTATCGGCAAAGAGTGCCGTAAAAGTATCGCCATCAGAAATGCCTACAACCTTAACGCTCTGACATAAACTATCTATATAGCTGAGCAAAAATATAAGCAGTAATAAAAGAGTTTTCATAGGAATAAAATTAAAAACTTTTCCTAAATCAAAATCCTTACAATTATTTTAAACTCAAAACTTCTTTTTCAACCTTTGAAAAAAATTTTGATAGAGATATGTTATAATAATTGCATAAAACAGAAAGATTACTTATAGTCATATTTCCAACCGCGGTTTCGATACGTCCTATATGTATGTTGATATTACTTTGAATTTTAATTTCATTCATTACATCCTCTTGAGACAGACCTTTATCTTCTCTAAGTTGCTTAGCAACGATTGCTATCCCCTTTAATAATTTATGATCTCGGTACTGCTTCATTAACCAATCAAAGGGAAGGATAAAAAAAGTTATCCACAATGACATATTTGTCATTTATTTTAGTATTTTTGATTTTAATTATTTTGCGATTACTTCGATAATAAAATATTAGAAGCATTCGCTTTGAGTCTCGAATAGAAACCTGAGAATTTCTTTATGCAACGAGATGATAAGTAGAATGCCCACGTTTAGGCGTGGGCTCTCTTATTCGTTGCTGGGCTTCTCAGGGCCTCTATTCGGTAAGTTGAGCTCCACGTCTTTTTGCTTACCGGAGAAGACTCATCTAATATTTAAGATGAGAACCTTAACACCATACTTTAACTTCTTTACACTTGCTATAGCCTATATGATTTTATATGCCTGTAAGCCCAAGCAGCCTGTTTAAATTTTTGCCGGGCGGCGGGTTTAGGGTGTCTCATGGCCTGCCCGCTGTTTCCCGGCACTTTACCTGTTATTTTTTATCAATAAAACAATGCTAATAAAACCTGCTCCCGTAAGTTTTAACCGCGCACCTGTAACACCCGCGACAGAAATTTTCAGGGAACAATAACGATTGAACAAAATACATATGAAGCAATTTTTAACGCTGCTATGCGCTATAGCCATGCTATGCCGGTTTGTAGCAGCCCAGCAGAATCATTCACAGGCCCTGTATATAAATGACAGGCTGCCGGATATCACACTCCACCATCTGGTTAATTATCCATCCGGTTCGGCGAAATTATCTGTATTGCAAACGGGCAACACTAAAATGGTAGTATTTGGCTTTTGGTTGACTTCCTGTGCGCCTTGTATCCGCCGCTTCCCATTACTGGATTCGTTGCAAAACCGTTTTCAAAAAGATCTGCAGATCATCCTGGTTACACCAGAAAAAACGGAAGTGATAGAAAATTTCCTGGAAAAATGGAAAGCCAGGAATCAAAAACCTTTTACCATACCCATAGTAACGGCTGATACCCTGATTCAACAGTATTTCAGGGAGCAAAGCAAACCCAATTACGTTTGGCTGGCCAGAGACAATGTATATATAGCCCATAGCTCTTCCACTTTTTTGTCAGCTGATCTTATTGAAAAGGCCATCCCCCTGATGAATGAGCAGGTAAAGCAGAGAGGCTACCTGAAATATGAAAACCAAAACAATGTTATAAAATGAAGAACAATTTTTTATGTATACTCCTGCTTATCCTAAGCTGTCAGGCAGTTAATGCACAATCCTTGTTCAGGGGAACCGTAACCGATGCGGTGACCGGCCTGCCAGTACCGGGGGCTACGCTTCGGGTGGCCAGGCATCGTGCAGTCATTGCCTCCTCTGATGCAGAAGGCGGATTCAGAATCGTTATCCCTGCTTTTCCTGATACCCTTGTGGCATCTCATGTAGGTTACGAACCCTATTCAGTGGTGATTACAGCACCTGCAATCAACTTTCGGATTACGCTTGAGCCGGTTACCACAGAAATGGAAACCGTCGTTGTGAATACAGGTTACCAGAAATTAAAGCCGAACGAAGTCAACGGATCTTATGTGGTACTAGACAGCAAAACACTGAATGAACAAACAGGTACTAACATTCTAGAGCGATTGGACGGTGTAACCAATGGCATGTTGTTCAATATTGGAAAAAGCGGCACCAACGCGGGAACTGCTAACCCGGTTTCTATACGTGGGCTGAGTACCATCAACGGTCCTTTATCCCCGCTGATTGTTGTGGACGATTTTCCCTATGAAGGAGACATCAGCAATATTAACCCGGCCGATGTGGAATCGGTTACGGTTTTAAAAGACGCGTCGGCAGCCAGCATCTGGGGAGCCAGGGCAGGTAACGGTGTTATCGTCATCACTACAAAAAAGGGGCGCTTCAATCAAAAGCTGTCAGGAAATCTGCAATCCAGCATAACCATGGGGCTGCCCACCGATCTTTATTATACGCCGCAGGTATCGGTTGAAGATTATATCGCAACAGAGGCCATGAGCTTTAGTAAAGGATATTTTAATGGTATCATTAACAATACCTCGGCCAGGCCGCCGCTTCCACCTGCTGTAGAGGTATTCTTACAAAGAAAGCAGGGGTTGATAACAGCAGACGATTCTGCTGCTATCATCAGCAAACTTGCGGCAACCGATATAAGAGAACAATACGCAAAGCACCTGCAACGAAAAGGTGTTATTCAACAACATGCGCTGAGTTTTACAGGCGGTAGCAACCAGGTAGCCTGGATGCTGAGTGCAGGCCACAACAGGACTCTTGGAGAAAGCTTCTCTACTTCCAATAAAACAAATATTCACCTCAGCAATATTTTCAGGCCTGTCAAAAATCTTTCTATTGGATTAGATGCCTATTATACTTCGGCAAACGATAAAACCGGTGCGCTGCCTTTTGCACTGATATCCAAAATTAATAACCGTTACATTCCTTATATGAGCCTGGCTGATGCCGATGGAAACGCGGCGGCTATTGCTCAGTATCGAAGCGGGTATCTTGATACGGCCGGGGCAGGGCGTCTGTTAAACTGGTATTATTATCCTCTTAATGATCATCAGCATGATCATACTACCAGCCGGCTGCAGGATGTACTGGCCAGTGTATCATTACAATACAAAATATGGTCTTCTCTGTTTGCAACAGCCAGTTACCAGTACGAAAAGCAATGGGTAACATCTGAACGCCTTGCGGATAAGGAAAGCTATTATACCCGCGATCTTATTAACCGTTTTACCCAGGTTGGTGCTACTGCCGGTTCGCCTAATATTTACCCGGTGCCTTATGGTGATGTGCTGGGGCGGTCGGGTTCTGAAATCCTTTCTAACAATCTTCGCGGGCAATTAAGTTATTCTGAAAACTGGAACCAACACGATATTTCAGCGATAGGGGGTGCTGAAATACGATCAGCCTATACGGGTGGAACCGGTAGTTTTACACTTTACGGATATCAGCATGATCCTTTATCTATTGCCGTGGTAGACCATACCGGGCGTTACCGCACGCGCCCCACTGGAAGCACGCAAACCATACCCGGCGCGCCGGGCATCAGCAGCAACAGGTACACCCGTTTTGTGAGCGCCTATAGCAACCTGGTTTATACCTACCATAAAAAATACATTGTTAATGCAAGTTTCCGTGAAGATGCATCTAATGTATTTGGCGCGACTACCAATGACAAATGGAACCCGTTGTGGTCGGCAGGGTTGGGTTGGTTATTGTCGGCAGAAAAATTTTACAGGCTGAACGCCTTTCCATTGTTGAAAATCCGTTTGACCTATGGATATAGCGGCAATGTAGACATTCGTAAAACGCCATTGCCAATTAGCGGAGCGCTCACTAATTCATTTACCAATTACCCGGTGCAGCGAATAAATAATTTAAATGACCCATCTTTGAAATGGGAGAAATCGAAACAAATTAATGCCGGGATAGATTTTGCAGGCCGGGATAACCGGTTGACCGGAACGGTGGAGTATTACCTTAAATACGGAAGCGACCTGTACGGTGAAACGCCATATGATTATACCACCTGGGGGGTAAAGCCCACCATTTCCCGCAATGTGGCCAATATACTTACAAGAGGCGTTGATGTGAATTTAAATGCAAGGATCGTTGAGCATAAGGACCTTCAATGGCATGCCAACCTCATCTTCAACTACAACACGTCTAAAACAACCAGGTATTATACGGATGGTTCCAAAGACTTCAGCGGCTCACTCGATGGCAGTACCATTGTGCCCATCCTGGGCAAACCTTTATACGCGGTAACCGCTTACAAATGGGGAGGTTTGGATGCAAATGGTGACCCGCAGGGATATTCGGGAGATACACTATCCAAAGAATACAGGAGCGGCATTTTTAATAAAGTGGCCACCGAAGGTCTGAAAAGCGGATCACTGGTTTTCCTGGGAAGCTCATCACCGGTGTATTTTGGTTCCTTGAGAAACTATTTTACCTGGAGACAGTTTACGCTTTCGTTCAACATCAGCTTTAAAGCAGGTTATTATTTTAAAAAACATTCCTTTAGCTCTGGTAACCTGCTGGCAGGAAATGGCCATGCAGATTATTATAAGAGGTGGCAGAAGCCCGGCGATGAAAGCATTACTGATATTCCAAAATTTGTCTATACCGATTACCCGCAGGCGGCTGACCGCGATCTTTTCTACGCCAATTCTGAAGTGAATTTTTTAAAAGGAGACCATATACGCGTGCAGTATATTAATTTGGATTATCAAACCAGGCATAATCGGGGTAGGAGAGGCATTCCCGGAATCCAGCTATATTTAAATGCAGCCAATCTCGGCATTTTATGGGCTGCCAATGATAGCGGACTCGATCCTGATTACCCACTGTCCGCTCCACCATCCAAACACTTTACTACCGGTATCAGAATTCACTTTTAAAACGACCATCATGAGAAATCAATTAGGTTACTATAAACTTTTGGTATTTAGTTTACTTGCTATTGTAGCGTTTACGGCATCCTGTAAGAAATTTCTGGATAAAAAATCTAGTAATGCTATTACCACCCCAACGGGTATAGCAGACCTGCAGGCTCTTTTAGATGATGCCACAGCCATAATGAACCAGGGCGGTACGCCTGCATTTTCTGAAGCGTCTGCCAATGATTATATACTGATGCCCGGAATGTATGAGAGGTATCCGCCATGGGAACAACATGCTTATAAATGGAAGCCTTATAATTATATTTATCCTAATGACTGGAGTTACAGTTATGCCCCGATTTATAATGCCAATTACTGCCTGGAAATTCTTGATAAAATATCTCCGGGGTTGCTTGACAAAACTGCATGGGAAAATGTGAAAGGCAGTGCTTTGTTTTTCAGATCTTATTATTTTTTAGGATTGCTATGGACGTTTGCCAAAACTTTTGATGAAGCAACTGCAGCCAGTGACCCTGGCATTGTGCTGAGGCTGAGTTCTGACTATAACGAGCCCTCTTATAGAAGTAGTGTACAGGACTGTTACCGGCGCGTTATCACTGATGCAAACGAAGCTGTTGAATACCTGCCGGATTTACCCTCTCACCCTTTCAGGCCATCAAAAGCTGCTGCTTATGGACTTTTAGCAAGAACTTACCTGTCCATGCGTAATTATGATAGCGCTTATATATATGCTGATGCATGCCTCGCTATAAAAAATGACCTGATCGATTTAAACGGTGATGAAGATTTGCTTGGCCTCAATGCGTCGTTCCCGTTTAAGCAGTTTAATAAGGAAACTATTTTTTATACAGAAATGTGTGCCACGGGAACTTATGGATTAATGATCCCCTCCAGGTCTTATATTGATACGCTGCTTTATAAAAGTTATGACACCAATGATCTGCGGAAGCAGGCTTATTTCCGGAACTCCAACGGTTACAATGTATACAAGGGAAGTTATTCCCAGGGCGGGCGATTGTTTACCGGCATCGCCACGGATGAACTGTACCTGGTAAGAGCAGAAGCGGCTGCAAGAAAAGCGCAGCCCGATCTGCCTGCTGCCTTGCAAGACCTGAATACCTTACTGTCACACCGGTATAGCAAAGCCGCATTTATACCGGAAACGATCAATAGTCCGGGCCTGTTAATTCAAAAGATACAAGATGAAAGGCGGAAAGAATTATTATACCGGGGCGTACGGTGGTCTGATATTAAAAGGTTCAATAAGGAAGGTGCAAATATCATTTTAAGGCGTACGGTGAATGGTGAAACGTTTCAATTACTTCCCGGCGATCCCTATTATGCATTGCCTTTACCTTTTGATATTATATCCACCACCGGTATTGTACAAAATCCGTATTAAAAATCAGCGGGGTGGTATCCCACCATCCCGCTGATCAAATTGTAATTAAGGAAGATAAACATTGGCTACCGCATTCTTAACTGAAGCGTTGCTTGTAGCATCCACTACATCCATTACATATGCATCCAACCCTGAGCTGGGTTGAATTTCTACCCGTGATGTCGGCTGCCCGGAGCCGTTTACAAACTCAGATTCATCGCCTGCAGGAACATTGATGGAAAATGAACAGGCTACTTCATCTGATTCCTGCGTGCAGGCTTGGTTGGAAGGTATTTGTAACCAGTTCAAACCCGACGCAACGGAATTTGGCGAATAGTCGTTGCCAGAGGGGGGCGTGTACTTAAAATGCAAGGTTGTCAATGCGGTTGCAGGTGCGGGTGCACCTTTTTGATGGGAAAATGCAAAAACCACGCATGCTATTGCCATTGCCGGCAATATATACTTTATAGTCCGCAGACTTTTTATTGTAATCATTGATCTAATTTTAAAAGGGTTAAAAAAATGTAATTGATTTTTAATACCGGCCGGTATGCTCCTGTTCTGCCAGGGTATATATTTTAATACTCCTGGCAGGAGTTAATAAATTCCGCCTACTATTTTCTTCAGGTGTTCGGCTTCGCCTGTTTTTCGTGTGGCCATTCGTTTGCCTGTTCTTGTACAAAGTTGGTATGCTAAAACAGCGAAAACAATACGTTGGATTGCATGAAAAATGCCAACATTTTGCAATCCATCGCATCATTGGCGGATATGTTCCTTCCAGCGGGAGGGCCTGAACCGGAAAGTTTTAAAAAACTGTTCACTAAAATGGTAAAGGCTGCTATATCCCAGGCGATACGCTATCTGTGTTACCGTGTTTTTTTCAGAGACCAGCAACAGCAGGGCCAACGTGTGGCGTAGCCCGTTCAGAAAACTGCGTATATTGACAGGGTGTGGCATCTTTTATAAATTTATATTCCGCAGGAACGCCTTTGCCCTTCGACGGTTCATGGAGAATTTCTCTTGTAATTGTGCAAGCAGCCAGGGAACCGGCATTTGAATATTTTCGGCGATGAAAACCATCATGCTCCCGTAAACATCATGATCATTTATGGAGCTTGCCTGAAGCTGTTGGGGCAATAGTAGCAATAAATGAGTAGTAATATAAGGCAGTGAAAAAGGATCAGGATGCTCCGGTAAATTGATAAGCTGCTGTAAAAGCAAATCTACATTAGTATCAATGGGTAAACGCAATACACCTGACTTTGGGGCTGATACTACATATTTGTTCAATGGAACCAGCGATTCCCCACCGTTTTGCAAACGGGTAATCAATTCGTCTGCTGCTATATAAAGAAGTGTACAAGTGCCGCGTGTAACCAGCAGCCTGTGATTTCCATGCGGTATGGGTTGAAGGGTGTAGGTAAGTGAAAATACAGGTACCGGCCCATATCCCTCCATATATAAAAAATGATATCCTTCTAATGTGTAAACCAGGAAAGTGGCATCCTGAACGCACTCCACACCCAACAAGCTGTTTTCGATTACATGAATCTCCACCAGCCCGATTTCAGGATTTTTAATGATACTGGTTTGTTGCAGTACAAAATTTTTATCATCTGCACCCCATGTGGTATGCAATGGAAAGGCAAAACGCAGTACCCGTTTGTGGCCGGGAGGTATTTCTGCAACGGTGCGGTATGCAGAGCCATACGAACCCGGAGGCTTAAATTGCAAAGCAGCCCTGTTATTTGTAGATAGCTGGCTCATGATTCCGGAATATAAATATGGTGTTGTATGGCAAATACCACCAGCATGGCATCATTGACGCAGTTGGTTTTTTTACGAAGGTTCGCTTTGTATTTATTTACGGTATTTTCAGTTAAGCCCAGTTTCCAGGCAATTTGCTTTGCGCCAAGCCCTTCACAAACTGCCAGTAAAACCTCTTTTTCTTTGCCTGTAAAAAAACCAGGCTTGACCGGTTCGGGTGAAATCCTGTAGATGCCTATCCTGAACAACTTCACCAGTTTGCTCATTGTTTTATCGCAAAAAAAATTGCCGTCGTTGCTTACGGTGCGAACGGCTTTTACAATGGTCTGACTGTCTGCATTTTTAAACAAATAGCCATCAGCCCCGGCATGCATCATTTCAATCAATAGCTGCTCATCTGTGTATTGGGTAAAACCGATTACTTTGATGTTTTCATCATGCTCTTTGATCATACGGGTGACGCTAATGCCGTCCAGGCCTTTCATATAAATATCCGTGATGATTACATCCGGAGATTGCTCCTCAAGCATGTGTATAAGATCAAGGCCATTGCGGGCCTGGCCGGTAATACAAATATCAGGGGCGTCTTCCAGGGCTAATTTGATGGCCTCGAGGCAATGTTCCTGGTCATCAGCAATCATTACTTTTATGCTATCCTCGGGATTCATGGTTTAAAGTGTTTAAAGGGACATGGAATTGGAATGCCTTTTCCGGCTGGTGATGTGTTTCGCGAAAGCCTCCCATCAATTCAATTCTTTGCTGGAGGCTTTGAAGGCCTATCCCGGACGGGTTCGCGGGGTAAGAGAGGTGGGCGCCATTGTCTTTATAGTAAAAAAACAGGAAACTCCGCCACTGCCAAATCTTCAATTCTATGCCGGTGGCTTCCGCGTGCTTAATGGTATTTTGAAGCAGTTCTAAAATAATGAGATACAGCCCGGTTGTTACAGGGCGGGGCAAAGGCTCTTTAACATCATAGCGGAACCTGTAATTCAGTTTCTGCAGGCTTTTGTATTGCTCTAATATCACCCGCAAAGATGGTTCAAGCCCCTGGTTGATGATATGCTGATTGTCGATATTTTTAATAATCTCCCCTACGCGGTCAATCAGGTGGCTCAGGTTTTGTTTGGTGGGCGCCAGGAATGTTGCCACAGCGCTGCCATAGCGGTTGCTACAAACATCTACCTGCATAAAGATGCGGGTTAACAGGGGGCTGAGTTCATCATGCAGGTCGCGTGCCATCCGGTCCCGTTCTTTTTCCAGCACTTCCAGTTTTGCAAGAGCTGCTTTATTGCGTATGTAAAAGGCTTTTTTCTGAAACCTGGTAATAATAACGAGGAACCCGGCAAAGAGCAACAGCAGGATGAGGGCTGCTATCGCAGCAGCGATCAGGAGGGGGGTCTTTGGTGGTATCCATATTACAGCAATTAAATGGATGATGATAACCACAAGGTTAATGATTGAAAATACAGGTTGAAGATAAGAAAGGGCCGGCGTTTGAAGCCACTGGCCCCAGGCTATGAATAATTCAATCACGGCATCATAAACAAACAATATCAGCCACCCTGAGCAGATCAGCACGATGGCATCTTTATGAATGCCAAAGCTAAGATCAGGGATGCGGCAGTATAAAAGGTAAAAGCAGCCTGCTGCCATACACGCATCCTTAAGCAGCAGCCAAACGGTAGTCTCTAAGCCGGTTTTGTTTCCAAAAAAGAATATTAAAAGCCACAAGGCGGCCAATAAGATGCCTGTTATTTTTATTACCCTGGCAAAAATTGGAACAGAAGCCCATAAGTATAGCTGCCAGAGGATCAGCAGTAAGCTGATAAAAGAATAAACAAGATACCAGGCTGTATTGATCCCTTCCAACCGTATGGATAGAAAACTTACCAGTTCAGCTAAGAAATTTGCGGTGAGCAGCAGTACGAAGGGGTAAAATACAGGCCGGATGGCCCTCACCCGCCACCAGCCTGCTGCTGCAGGCAACAGGCTGGCGAACCCGCTTACAACCGTTAAAAGATAAGCAATACCCAAGGTTGTGTGTTTAAGGCTTACAGGCTGACATTGTTGATTCAGTCCTCATTGAGAGGGCCATCGCCCGGGCAGGTTGGCGGGCAGCGAATGGATAGTTCCGCCAGGTATCCATCATCGGCATCCTGTAAAGTATTTTGGTGAGGCGGCAGGATGTCATTGTTGGCTTCATCCGAACCTACAAGAATGGCGTGCACTTTCAATGACTCGTCCATTCCGTAATAGATTCTGAGTCCGGTACAGCCTTCATGAGCCAGTATGGCATCAATAGCAGACCGGTCAAAGGTTTCGCTGAAAGGCAACATGTTTTGATTTTGATACGGTGCGGCCAGAATGCTTTCCCGGTTGGTACGGAAGCGGCTTGTCATGGCAGCAGCTTCGTTTAAAGAAATGTGATGGGGTGTCATGGCTTAATTATTTAGGTAATACAAATTTAATAGTCTGCATCAATACATTTATATACAAGATGTTGTATATAAATATGTAGCGTTTTGTTGGTAAATTCGCCCTCTTGTCTAAAAAAGGCTTCGTGAATACGGTTACGTTATGATTAGTGGGTGATGGAAGCCAATACCTCTTTACTAACACCTAAACCTTGTCCCCTCAGTATGTCCTTTCACTCAAACCCTGTTGTAGCAAGCCTTTCGCATCTTTCCAACTTGTTTCTCTTTTTGTAGAGCTCTTTTTCAGGTGAAGGGTGTGTTGCCATTTTAAAAGAAAAAAACCGAAATGTATGAGGATCAAAAACCGGCCTGCCTTGTAACATTTTTTTTGTAACAAAATCAAATTGTTACAATTTTTTTGTTACAGATCTGTGAGAATCTTAAACGCCAAATGATACACCATGAGACAAATGAGAAAAGACCTTGACCTCAGTCAGCAGGAACTGGCGCTGATGCTGAATGTATCCAGAAGTGCCATTGCCCTTTACGAAAAAGGGCTTCGGCCGTTGCCGGCCAAAGCGGGTATAAAATGGGCTGAGATGCAGTTGTTGTGGCAAAGGCAGCAGCACCTTACGCAGCCGCCGCGCAACATAGAAAAGCATTTCATCTTAGCCCGCCACCGGCAGAGCCTTTCGTTGCTGAACCTGCACCTGCAAAGGGCTGCAGCCCGTTCCATCAGCATTACGCAGCAGTTGACCGGTATGGAACAACAATACCAGCGCCAGGTAAGAAAACTGCACTTTCTCAAAGGCATTATGGAAAACAGCCAGCCTGGCAGCAGGCAGATGCAGCTACTGCAAAACCGCGAGCAGCAGGCGCTGGGGGTAATGTCCGGCTGCTGTCCGCAGCGCAGGCAGATGCTGGCCTTTCAACTGCAGGTGTTACAGGCCCGGCAAAAGGCCGCCCTGGCGGGCAAAGTGGTGCTGCAGCAGCAGGGCTAAGCTGTTAAAGCTTTTGAAAACCCCGCGTACCCGCTTGGAAACGGCCATGCTGCAAGGGTAGGTTTGCTGTATTATTTAACCCTCCGGGCAACCGGAACAAAATGTCAAACTATGGCAAACAATTATCCCGTCAGTCAACTGACAACCATCCAGGACTGCGATGCCCTGCTGGGCATTGCGGACAAAGAGAAAAAAGACCTCGAATGGCGAAAGCATTCGCTGGAGCGCCAAAAAAGCCAGTATGCTAACGCCGCAATGGTCAACGCCAGCGAGCTGTCCAGCCGGCGTGCCGAACTGGCCGCGCTCGACATCGTGATTGCTGGCCTGCCGGCAGGCGAATTTAAAAACGAGCAGGAGATCAAAAGAACAGAGGTGTGGTACCGGGTGTTCAGGCTCGAAAACAAACAGGCCAGCTTTGGCGATGTAGCCGTTCTTGAAAAAGAGTTCGAGATCAAAAGAGTGCAGAAGGAGCTGGATGAAACCGCCACGCTCATCAGCGAGGTGACAGACCACAAAGCAACGCTTGCCTAAAAACAGGCCCTGCTGCCAGCCGTCCCCGTAAGGACGGCTGGTATTTATTATCACCCATAAAAAAACAACGTTATGAACCATTCTCTTCAATACATGCCCGATGTGCTGCTGCTGGCGGGACTGCTGGCAGTCATCCTGCTTGATTTTATTATCGGCGTGACCCGGGCCACACTCCAGGGCAACAGGCGCACTTCCAAAGGGTTTTGGCAGACCATCATTAAATTTTTACAGTATGGTAGCTGCATCATCATATCTATTGTTATTCTCAACATTGTATCCGTATCAGGCCCGGGTTTTGGCCCCCGGTTCAGCCAGTGGTTTGGCAATACCATGCTGTGCTTTATGATCTACATCGAAGTGGTATCCATATTTGAGAATATGGAAGCCCTGGCGCCGGGCAGCCTGTTTGTTAAATACTTCGTGCGGCCCGTTCGCCGCATGATCACCCTGCAGCTCAGGCACCTGCTGCGGGATGAGGGGGGGAGGGCAATGTGACTTGCCTCGCCGATATGCTCCGCTTGGCGTTTGGAATGGCTGTTAATACGTTCACGTCTTTTCGAGACCGCGTACCGGGCTATTGTTCCGGGGAGCGGCTGAGAAATCTCCAGTACAGTAACGTCATTTCGAACGAAGAGAGAAATCTCCTTAACATCATGAGATTTCTCACCACTGCCCAAGCTGCTATATCCATTTAGTGGTTCGAAATGACGACGTGGGGCGGGATTCGGAATGACCAGGGAGGGCAGGTTCGGAATGACATTTACCTTTTTACGTCATTTCGACGACGCCATCGGATTTTGCGCTTAGTCGGCGTCGGAGAAATCACCCTGAACCATTAGAACTGATTGAAATTCCTCACCCCGCAGACCACGCACGCAACCTAATGCGGGGATTCGGAATGACGAGAGAGGGCGAAATGACGAGAGAGGGCGGATTCGGAATGACGAGGGAGGGCGAAGGTTCGGAATGACATCCCGGTCCCGTCATTTCGACGACGCCAGTGGGTTTTGCGTTTAGCCGGTGTCGGAGAAATCTCCCTGAGCTGTTAGAACTGAATGAGATTTCTCACCACTGCCCAGGCTGCTATTTCCATTTAGTGGTTCGAAATGACGATGGGAAGGGATCGGAATGACGAGGGAGGATGAACTATGTTCCGCTCCAACCATTATTCAACATTAATTATTATTTTCGCTCTCCATGTACGGCAATAACATTACCCTATTAGACTTTTTAGTACTACCCATTATTTTGTTATTCGTCTATGCCATCGCGTACAGCTACCGCAACAGGCATTACCCCGGCAACCATCCCTACCGCAAATACTTTATTCCGGGCCTTACTTTCAAGATTCTTGGCGCCCTTTTCATCGGGCTGGTGTATGAATATTATTACCGCGGCGGCGATACCATGAACTATTTTTTCCACGCCAAAGTCATCAACAGCTCCTTTGCCGACTCACCGTTGAAATGGTGGAACCTGCTGCTGCAACTGCCCCATGAAACAAGCGTGGGCTATTATCAATATATCAGCCAGATGCAATGGTACAGCGATCCTTCCTCTTATACGGTGGGGGCGATTGCCGCTTTCTTAGGCTTGTTTACGGGCACTACCTACCTGCCCACGGCCGTGCTGTTTGCCGCCCTGAGCTTTACCGGGGCCTGGGCATTGTTCCGCACATTTGCCACGGTGTATCCTTCGCTTGTGAGGCCCATAGCCATCGCGGCACTTTTTATTCCCAGCGTGATCGTGTGGGGGTCGGGCATTTTTAAAGACACCATTTGCATGTTTGCCCTGGGCTGGTTTACTTACGGGGTTTTCCAGGTATTGGTGCAAAGGAACCTAAGGATAGCCAACCTGTTTTTTACCGTGCTCAGCCTGTACCTGCTGTACCGGGTAAAGGTGTACATCCTTATTGCCTTTTTACCCGCCCTTGTGCTGTGGGTATTATTCACTTACACGGCCGTGATCAGGGGCCGTGGATTAAGAATCTTTGTAAAGTTTTTTGTGTTTATCATCGCTGTTGCCGCATCAGCAGCCATATTCATCAACCTGGGTGAGGAGGAGCTGGGCCGGTATTCTTTTTCAAAAATTGAGCAGACGGCGGAAACGACGCGCGAATGGATCCAGTATTCATCAGGAGATGAAGGCTCTGCCTATAACCTGGGAGAAACCAGGAGTGGTGTGGGTATGTTATGGAAAATACCCGCTGCGGTGAACGTCACCCTGTTCAGGCCCTATGTGTGGGAGGCCCGGAAAGTGCTGGTTTTTTTCAATGCCCTGGAAGCGCTGTTGTTTCTCTTTGTCACGCTAATAGTATTGTTTAAGGTAGGACCGGGCAGGGTATGGAGCACCATCATGCAGGATGCCAACCTCCAGTTTTTCCTCGTATTCACCGTCATCTTTGCCGCAGCCGTAGGTCTTACCTCAGGCAATTTTGGCACGCTTTCGCGCTATAAGATTCCCTGCCTCCCGTTTTACGGGATGGCGTTGGTGATCATTTATTATAAAAATCGGCCCTTATCTCAAAAGCTGCTGAAGCCGCTGGGGCTTTAAGGAGGATTCGGGTTGGGGGTGGGGGATTCCTCCGCTTCGCGTTCGGTTTCCCTCATTCCGTGATTTCGACACCGCGTGTAAGGCCTTTGTGCTAAGGAGCGGCGGAGAAATCTCCTGAACCGTTATGCCTTTTGAGGGTGATTCCTCCGCTTCGCGTTCGGAATGACGTGGGAAAAAGAGGCGTTCGGAATGACGTGGGAAAAAGGCGTTCGGAATGACGTGGGTGGGAGGCATCAGAATGACGAAGGAAAAAGGGGAGATAAAAACACTGAAGTTCGGAGGCTGTGGTTGTTCGCATTATTATACTGCCTAATGTAGCGAATTTGTTACCGGTTTACGGGTTTGGTTGCAAGGTTTCGGCAATTTCTATGTCGTTGCTATTCCTTTAGGACAGTTTTGGCAGGGTATAAGCTATAACCTAAGAAACCACTATTTTTGCATTTTCCAAAGCCTACAATTGATATCGTATAAATGCAAAATATTATAGTTTCGGATATATGTGATACACTTTATTATTCTAATACCACTTTTGATTTCATCAAATACTGCATTACAACAAAAAAAATTAAAACGAAATCCTGGCTCTTTCGAAGCGTTATCTCAAAAAAAAACCCTTTATTCTGGATAGCAGCCATATTTCAAAAAGCAGTTAAAATAGACATCCCCAAAAAAATAGCAGTTTCTTTATTAAAAGGATTTAAGACAACTGAAGTTGACCAATTCGCCATTAATTTCTATCATGAATTTCTGGAACCCAGGAAAATAATCGAAGTTCATGATTTGATGAATACATTTGATAAGGAGGATTTGGTATTAGCATCTTCTACAATAGAGCCTGTGGCCCGTGTGATCGCTAAAAATCTTCAAATCCCCGCATTTGTAGCAACTTCTCTTGGTATAAAAAATGGCCGTTATACAGGCAAAATTACCCGCGAAATCTCAGGTAGAAAAATACAAGCTCTAACGGATCATTATAAGGGAGTTTTGCCGAAAATTTCCTGCGCTATCAGTGACAATTATACAGATATGCCCCTGATTAAGATGGCAACAGCAAAGTATGCAGTTTGTTATTCTAATAAAGATCAATATTACTGGGGGCATGTATTAGGGTTGAAGGTGATTAGTGTTCAAAAAATAGATTGATGAGAAAACTTCTATTAACATTACCATTAGGTTATTTTGTTTTAACCAGGTTAAACACAAAAAGGGCCATAATATTTCATGCTTATTATGAATACTTATCAGCAATCCTATTATTAATATATTTTGGCAGTAATGTTGAAAACGCATTGAAATATTTCGGTCTGGGATATCTTGCTTTTATAGCATTGTATGAAATTGGATATATTTTTAATGACTATTTTTCAATTAAATTTGAAGTAAACCCTCGTCTGAGGATCAAAAATATTAAGATTAGCCTTGCGGACATTATTATTTTCATAGCATTGCGTATATCCGTTTTTCTTGCTATTTCATATTATCTGAAGGTTTATAGTAATTATAGCTGGTGGATATTTTATATAGCCCTTGCATTAATGTTTTACCTGCATAACATACTAAAAAGTAAACCGCTTAAAACTTTTACTTTTTCATCTCTTGCTTTTTTTCGTTTTTATGCGCCCATTTTTCCTTTTCTTGCAATCGCTGGAATTATTAATACTTTACCAGGAGTGATTCTGTTTTATATATTCTTCAGAACCTTAACTTATATGGATAGTAAAGACTTAATAAAATTTGAAGGAAGGAATACCATTCCTTTTAAGGTGCACTATTACCTGTTGTTTCTCCCTGTTTCTATTATAATATCAATATTATTAAACCATCCATTCACGGTATTTTTTAATATTTACTTCCTGTTATTCTGGCTAAGTTTTTTATTTGTATCAAAATTCAATATTGTAAAAATTTAAAATGGCCAAATCATTATTTATTACCTATGACGGATTGACTGATCCATTAGGCCAGTCACAAATTCTACCTTATTTAACAGGGCTGGCCAAACTTGGCCATGATATTTCTATACTAAGTTGTGAAAAGAAAGATCGGTATGATTCTAATAACGAATTAATTAAAAATATTTGCAAAGCCCATAATATAAGCTGGCATCATTTGTTCTTTCATACCTCACCACCTGTTCTTTCAAAATACTATGATTTATACTCATTGAAAAAAAAAGCAGAGAAACTATATAAGCAAAACCATTATGATATTATTCATTGCCGAAGTTATTTATCTGCCAACATTGGCCTGATGCTTAAGAAAAAATATGGAGTTAAGTTTTTGTTTGATATGCGCGGTTTTTGGGTGGATGAGCGTATAGACGGTGGTATATGGAATAAAGACAAATGGTTTTTCAAAATTGCCTATAAAGCTTGGAAGAAAAAAGAAGCTTCTTTCGTAAAGGGCGCAGATCATATCATAAGCCTTACCGAGGCGGCCCGAAATGAGATCAAGCGATGGCCGACTTATAGCTCATCACCGATTACGGTAATACCCTGCTCTGCGGATATGAATTTGTTCACTATTCAAACCACAGAAGAAAAGAATGAAGCAAGGAATATGATCGGCATTTCTAAAGATGCCTTTGTTATCAGTTATTTGGGATCGCTGGGTACATGGTATCTGGTTGACGAAATGCTGGATTTATTTAAGAAAATTCAGGAGACCTTACCCAATAGTTATTTCCTTGTACTCACACCGGATAAGCGGGAGATTGTTCTTGAAAAAGCGAAGCAGAAACAGATAGCAGTAGATAACATTATCATTCGATTTGCAAAAAGGCAAGAAGTACCAGTATTAATGAAAGCATCAGACATAAGTATAAGTTTTATTAAAGATGCATATTCTAAAATTGCAAGTTCACCAACAAAATTAGGAGAACTACTTGCCATGAACATTCCGGTTATTTGCAATGATATTGGAGATGTTGCCACAATTATTAACAACAGTAAGGGAGGTTTTATCGTTAAAGACTTTTCTACACGGCAATTAGCAGATGCGGTTAAATACGCGCTTTTACATAATAAAGGTACCATTGACAGGCAATATGTTGAAAATTATTATAGCCTCGAAAATGCAATTCAATCCTATGATTTGGTTTATGAATCTTTAATTATTTAATCTTTATGCAACAATTACATTCAAAGAATCTCACTTTAATACATGGCATACGAGGGATAGCGGCATTAATTGTAGCGATAGGGCACTCAAAACTCTTTTTCTGGTCGGGTGGAACAAATTATATTATTAAGTACCCTGTTTCTGACTGGCATATCAGCGATTACATTGTATTCATTTTTGATATGGCTAGCTCAAATAGCAGTGCAATGGTAGTTATCTTTTTTGTTCTTTCAGGTTTTTTTATCTCCAGTACGCTTAATAAAAATAAATGGACTCTTACAGGGTTCTATAAAGTAAGGTTTTTAAGAATCTATATTCCATTTGTTTTTTCATTACTAATTGCGGGTTTGTTTTTTTATATTACTTTTATTATAAATAACACTCCAACTCCGGAGGGAGAGTTATCTATTTTAGTATCAGAAACTAAAAATTCGTTTAATATCGGGACTTTCTTTAAGACCCTATTTTTTTTGCGAAATGAAAAGGGGTTATACTTTGCGATGAATTATCCTTATTGGTCCTTATTTCATGAAGCTATTTTTTATCTGATAGCCCCTTTCATTTTTATGCAGTTAAAATGGTCATTTCTGCTATCCTTTGTATTATATGTAACAGGCTTTTTTATAAATTCCAACTCTATGTGGTTAGAATTTATTTTTCATTATTATTTTTATTTTAATTTAGGAATGATTTTTTTTATTATTGTTTCAAAGGGCGCGTTCTTTAGTTCCAAAAACTATTATTGGTTGATCATAGTTTCTTTATTCATCCTTTCTCTTTATGTCCATCACTTGATTGGGTACCGACTTAGCTTTTTGATAGCCGGGGTTTCCAGTATTTTAGCAATCCACCAAATACTATTTAGTAAAATTGAAGAAAAAAAAATATTTTTTCCAATCCGAAAATTAGGGATGATTAGTTATTCGTTATATCTGTATCATGTGCCTATATATGTTTTGATATGTTTTTTAATTTATAATTCCGGAATCATATTAAATATATATAACCGTTCTTATTATTTATTTGCAATGATTGCTGTGATGCTCTCGTTTCTATTATACGAAATATGTGAGGGGCCTTCATTGAAATTTATTCAAAGATTCAGAACTCAAATAAAAAGAAGGTAATATCAGACTGAAAATGCCGAAAGGAGTTCGGCATGACGTACAAAAAATGCAACCGTTCCCTTAACGACAGTAGTCGTCACCCTGAACTTGATTCAGGGTCTGCTGAAATGAAAGCAGAGATGTGTGGCGCATTTACCATCATTCCTTATACGCAAACTTCTGCAAACTCGTAATATTCGGTATATTTTTAAAACTCCAGGTAGGGTGGCCGAAATTTGCCGTCCACAATTTGCCGCGGTCCTGGGCTGCTAGGGGTATGCGGTAGTTTTTGAATATTTTTTATTTTTATTAGGCGAGGAATTTTTACTAAAATTGTAGCAAATAATTAATGGAAAAGTCTGATTCATTGAGGCCGGAGTCTAATTTATACCCAGGTGTATGGGTATCTGTAATAAATAGCTTTTATTTTTAAATTTTAATGTAGAATATGATTCAGTTAATTGATCCCAAAACCGGTAATAATCTTATAGAAACACCTGATGGATTGGTCTTTGAAGAAAATGTCTTATATCCAAATAAAAATGGCGCATATAGAATTGTTACAGATGATAATTATACGGAGAACTTTGGATTTCAATGGAATAAATTTTCCAAAACTCAGATTGATAAGGATTCCAAGTTGGAAACTTCTAAAAACAGGTTCTTTGCAGAAACTGGCTGGGACAAAGAGGATTTGAACGGCAAATGCATACTCGAAGTCGGATCAGGCGCAGGCCGTTTTTCAGAGGTCATCCTCAATCACACCAAGGCCGAATTATACAGCCTTGATTACAGCAGTGCTGTAGAAGCTAATTTTCTTAATAACGGTCCCAACCCCAGGTTGCATTTATTCCAGGCCAGTATATATGAAATGCCTTTCAGAGAAAACCAGTTTGACAAAGTTATCTGCCTCGGCGTTTTGCAGCATACACCGGATTTTGAAAAATCTGTTAAGTCTCTTATTAATATGGTAAAGCCTGGCGGAGAGTTGGTAGTTGATTTTTATCCTATTAAGGGATTCTATACCAAGTTGAACGCAAAATACCTGCTGAGGCCATATGCAAAACGGATGTCGAATGAAAATCTCTTTAAAAAAATTGAAAGGAATATTGACTGGATGATAACTACATCAAGGTTTTTTACTAAGATTGGCATCGGAAGGGTTACAAACCGGTTTATTCCTATAGTTGATATACAGGGTACCATGCCACGCAATTTGACAAAGCAACAGTTAAGGGAATGGTGCATATTGGACACTTTTGATATGTTCTCCCCCGAATTCGACAATCCACAGAAAATAACCACTGTGAAGGGTTGGTTTGAAAAATATGGAATGGAGCGGATTTGGGGAGGGTTTATTCCACTAGATAATAATTCTAATGCGGCAGTTGTTAAAGGGTATAAAAGTGAACAAGCCGAATAGAAACAAAAAATACTTTAATTTATAATTACCGAAATGTAGGTTCGCTTACAATCCGGACCACGATGTGGCATGGCAGCAGCCATTGCTGTTACATCTTGCTCAGAAGCATTTTTCCTGAAATCAAAGAAGCCTGTTATTCCGCACATATTTTTTAAACTAATTCCCTGTAAATATTCATTATCTGCATACTGGTATAGTTAATATCAAACTGTTCTGATTTTTTCGCAGCACTTTCTCCCAGTCGCGTTCTAAGCGTTTCATCTTTTATGATGGAGCGCAAAACACCAGCCAAGGCTTCAGCATCCGCGGGATTTACCATAATTCCGTTTATATTCTGGTCTATAAGATCTGGAATTCCGCCTGCATTGGTGGTAACCACCGCTTTTCCCAGCGCCATCGCTTCACCTACCACCATAGGGAAACCTTCAGACAGGGAAGGAATTACTACAGCATCGGCTTTTGCTATTTCGTTAAACAAATCGCTTTGGGGAAGACTTCCGACAAAATCAATATTGGCGGCCGAAACAGACGCTGCCTGATTTCTCAGGTCATCATTCAAAGGACCGCTTCCTGCAAAAATAAAGCGAATATTTTTAAATTCCCGGTTCAGTTCCGCAACAGCATCAATCAGGTACCTGTGTCCTTTTTCCTTCACGAGTCTCCCCGGTGTAATGAAGGTGAAGAGATTTGAGGAACGCGGCGATGCCGTTATTGCGTTTGCAGCACGCATCTCGTCTAGCATAAAGCCATTTGCAATCACTTCAATTCCTTTGATGTCCAGATTTCTTTCAAAACTTTCCTTAACTGCATTGCTTACCGCTATCTTACGCTGAAAAGCCTGGCGGAGAATCCAGCCGTCCAGTTTCTTGCGCAGTTTTTTAATCATTCCGATGGCAGGATCTGCATCATAGCCCATATTATGGAGCGTGACCACCGTTTTAAGCCCGGGCAAAAAGAACCGCTTCAGTAATCCAGTATAAAGGTGGGCAAAAAAAAGATGGGCATGTATTATGTCGTAACTCTTGCAGCCAACTTCCACCCTGATGCCTTTCAATGCCTCCAATACACACCACCGGTGTTTTAAATGGAGATTTTTAACCGTGATACCAGCTTCTTCAAATTCCTGCTGCATAGTATAAGGAGCATATAGAGCAAGCACCGTGCAGGAATGCCCCTGTCGTACAAACTCGGACAGTGTCGTAAGCAATACTCTTTCGGCGCCACCTTTTCCCAAAGATTCTATGATGTAGAGGATTTTCAAATTTTAAAACTCTTTTATTTTTCTTGCAGGGATGCCTGCATACACACTATCCGCTGCGCAATTTCTGTTGACTAAACTGTGAGCACCGATAACTGTATTATCCCCAATAGTTACACCTTTTAATACGGTTGCTTTCGAAGCTAACCAAACATTGTTCCCAATTGTAATGCCTTCAGAAATGAAGCCCTGTTCAGCAATAGTTTTTCCACTTGCACCAAAATTATGGTTTTGGTCGCGAATAACTACCATTTCTGCAATCTGACAATTTTTACCTATTCTTATTCCTTTCTGTGCAACTATAACAGTGTAGGGCCCAATAAAAGAATCCTCAATGATGATCTCGGCGCCATTATCCGCAATAATCTGGCAACCCTTGCTGATGTGTGTGTGTTTTAAAATTATTTTTGATCCGACTACGCATCGAATTTCACAGCCTCTCTCTATAAAGGTTGTACCGGAAGTGGTAATTCCTGGATATTTCAAACTAAGGTGAAACTTACAGGCACCACTCCGCAACAAGCTAATTAAAACTAAAAACTTTCTGTAGAGTTTCATTTTATCCTCTTATTTTATGCTTCAGTACAGCAACCGGTTTGGTGAGAGCGAGCAGTAAACTAATTTTTTTTGATGATTTAAACAGCTCTTTGGGTTTTATGCCGTATTTCCGTATGAGATAGTTGGTATGCACCAATTGCTTGAAAGTAAGAACCGGCTGTTTCACAAAGTATTTTTTATAAATATCAAAAACAATGAGGTTCATTTCTACAAGCTCACTAGGGAATCTGGTATTTAAGCTCGTTGAATTGGTATATGAAGTTTCTACACTTGTATCATAAATTCTAAAAACTTTATTTGTAAACACCATTTTATGAAACTGGCTTAGGGTTGCCATCAGAACTCCATAGGAAAAGCCTTTTTTCATAATACCAACATGTTTTTTTAGTATTGATGTTCTGAAAAATGTACAAAACTCAGAAAAAATGCTTTGTGAATATCGTAAATGACCTTCATAATCCATTTCTATATCTTGCAAAAATCTTTTACCAATATACTCTCCTTTTTCGTTTTCGCAACGCCCTACAATTCCACCAATATTTTCATCTTCAAAATATTTCCCTGCCAACGAAGATGCTGCAGACAGAGCATCTTGCTTGAATTGATCATCATGGTCCAAAAGCACAAAAAGTTCTCCTTCTGCAAATTCCACTGCTTTTGCCATGGATTTTCCTCCGAAGTGGTTTTCCTCAAAATAAAATGTCTTTACAGGAAAAGGTGCCTCCTCTTTAAGATTTTCAATAAGATTTATGGTTTCATTATTATCATTGGAAAAATCGTCTACTACAATCCACTCAAAATTTTTGTAGGTTTGGTTGCACAGACTTTCATATGAGCGACGCAGCGTTGCCGTGCTTCTGTATGTTGGGGTAAATACACTAATAAGCATGGTATTCAATTCAATTTAATTTTCTCTCTTTGATAAGTTCTATAATAGTATTTAAACTTTCAGATTTTGATAATTTAGAAACAACCAGATAAATTACTAATCCCACGCAAGACACTACTAAAATTTGGGAAAAATTGTTCCAGTCAGAAACTGTTTTCTCTAAAAAATAAATACCTATATACATCAAAAATCCGTATGCAAAAATGGGTAAAATATCAAGAAACTGTCTTATCATTTTATAATTAATTAATTCCCCCGCAAAAAACATATTGATAAATAAACTTAAAACAGAATATCCAACCTGCCCCCAAAGCAAAGCATAAAAACCGAAGGGAAGCGTTGCTAATATTACTCCAACCATTAAGATTTTTTTTAAGACGCTCACTTTTAAATACAAACCGCTTTTGCCGGTAACTTCTAATATTATAAGGTTGTAAGAATGGATTGGATATAAAATTCCTGTAAGGCATAAAATCTGAAAAATAGGCACTATTTCCACCCACTTCACTGAAAACAGAACGATTACTATAGGTTTTGCCAGCACAATCATAATCAACATCATAGGAGTGATAATGAAAAGAATCATCAGCAAGATTTTTCTGTACATCTGTTTTAATCGTAGCGTTTCATGCTGAACTTTTGAAAAAAGTGGAAAAACCACACTGTTTAATGCTATAGAAATGTTGGCTACGGGTAACATCATCAACGAGTCCGACCTGCTATAATATCCCACTTGAACCGGCGAGTACATTTTACCTATAATCATCAAATAAAAATTACCGAAAACACTGTCTATAATGCTTGATGCTGCTATTTTGGAACCAAAAGCAAAGTGCTTCTTAAATATTTCTTTATCAAAAATAAAACTCACTTTATAAGGCGATAGAATATGAAGCATAACTGCAGTTATGAGGCTTTTTGCTAAATACATATAAACCAGACTCCACACCCCAAAATTGTAAAAAGCAAGAGCAACACCTAAAATACTGCTCAGTATCATTGCAGGCAAGTTGATAAAAGTTAACTGTTTAAACTTCATTTCCTTAGTAAGGAGCGTATTCTGAACGGCACCAAATGCACTAAAAATAAACGAAAGACAGTAAACTCTTGTAACTGAAACGAGTACAGGTACTTTATAAAATTCTGCAATATAAGGAGCTGCGAAATAAAGAATGATATAAATAAGAACGCTGCCTGCAAGATTAAAAACAAACACAGTAGAATAATCTTTTGGAGTAAGATTGGGAGTACGGATTAATGAACTGGCCAGGCCACCATTTGACAGTGCAGTACCTACCGCTATAAAAATAGCCAAAAGCCCTATAATACCATATTCTGCAGGTAAAAGAAGCCTGGTAAGAATAATAGAAATTATAAAACTGATGATCTGGACTGAAAACTGCTGTCCGTAAGTCCATACTATCCCAGAAACGGCGTTTTTACGTAATGATGACATTGAACATATTCTTAAAGTTGTTTTTTTATTACTGCAGGAATCCCCGCAACCATCACATTTTCGGGTATATCATTTCTTATGACTGAACCTGCAGCAATGATGGAATTTGCACCAATAGTTACACCTGGTAAAATCGTTGCACTTGTTCCAATAAAATCACAATTTCCAATAATACAATGTCCTGATATACTTACATTTGGACAAATTTCAACATATTCACCAATTGTGGTGTCATGTCCAATAGTTGTCGAAATATTTATCATTGCTCCTTTTTTGATTTTTATAGAGTTTGTAATTATTACACCAGAAGTAATTATTACACCTTCCTCAATATTATTATCAAAACTGCCCACATCGGCATTTTTACTTTGATAGTATGTAAAACTCCACCGAATGATAAAAATTTTTCGGATATTTTTTTCTGAGTGTAGGATTTCCTAAGCCTACAACAAATTTGTTTGAAGTCTCTTTAAAATGCACTTTTGCTTCTTCTATAGATTTAAGAATAGGAAATTTGCCGAAAAGCAGATCAGGAGTATCCGTAATATACTTTTCGTGACCGTAGGTGATGGTGACTACACTTACTTTTGGGCTATTCATCTTTAATTTTCTAATTAATTTGTGAGATCTCTCTGCATAAACAAGTACTCAGACCGTTCTTCTATCTTAACAAAACCCATCCCTTCATACAATTTGATTGCTATTTGATTATCTTTTAGAACTTCGAGACCGTATTTTAAAAACCCTTTGGTTTTCAAATCTTTAATTGATGTTTCCAATAACAACTTGCCTAAGCCTTTACCACGGTAACTGTCAGAAATCAAAAGCAAAGTAAGAAAAGCGACCTCTTTATTTGGATCATTATTATAATACGAGATAAAACCATATAACCTTCCACTAGCGAAGTATGGAACAATTGTAGAATGCAAAAAAATCTTTTCAACATACTCAACTGTTGGCACATTAATCTGCACACCTTTCGCACGTGAATTATTTTCCTCGATTAGCGCTAACAGATCTTTTTTCATATTAATTCGTATTGATTTAATAATTCGTAAATTTCTTCTTTGCTGTTAAACATCAAAACATCAATGATAGAAAGCCAAGGTACAAATTCATTATTAAATTGCTTGTATTCAACAGATTTAGATTTAATAAATTTCAAATCGATACCTTTTGATGCAAATTCTTCTTTGCTGTATAATTCTTTACCTCCTATTGCATTAATATATTCGTTTGATCCTAGATTATTACAAATATGAACCAGCCGGTCAGCACGTTCCATTCCTTTTGATTCCTTAAAATCAACAGAAGATCTCTTTAATATTGTCGAAATGCCAAGATAATTGTTAATCACTTCCACACTGTGAATGGCAAAATCTGCTATGGAGGTATGATTTGCACTAAAAACACTTCTAACGAGAGGCATGATTACATTATAAAATGGTGCTTTTTTATACGATTGCTCTATAGTGGTTAGAATTTTCTTATAAGCAGCAATATCAGTATTAATTCCAGTATCTCTTATATATTTGAAAGACGATGCATTATTCAGTGGAATAGTAAATAACTTTTCATTTCCATTTACCAAAATCTTATTCCTATTAATCCATCCATTCTTTATATAATTAACGTCATCATAAAAAACAAATACATCAACCGCATTAATCATTTGAAAATAACCAATATATGGAAAAACATAAGGTTGCATAATCGCAGTTTTCATATATTAGTTATTTTGTACTCTTAAAATTAATCTGCAAATTAAATCCACTTCTTCCAATGTGAGGTCAAAGTACAACGGCAAACACAAAACCCTTTGTGCAATATCGCCGGTTACCGGCAATTCCTGAGGCTGTACATAAGGCAAAGAAGTTGCTAAGGAAGGATAAAAATATCTTCGGGTAAAGATTTCATTCAGTTTCAGCAGTTCTACGCATTGCAACATCAATGCTTCCGATTCGAACACCAAAGGATAATAGGCAAAGTTATTTTCCGAAGCGGTATGCCAAATTGGTCTTCTCGCTTTTAGGTTTTTTAGTTTTTCATCATACCTTTCGGTGAGTTCCTTTCTTCTTTGATGGATAGCGTCTAAATATTTCAAGTTTGCCAATCCCATCGCAGCATGGTATTCAGAGTTTTTCCCATTAATTCCCAGTTCAGCAAAGTTTTCCGGACCATCGAAACCAAAGTTTCTCATGTACGCTAACTTCTTCAATAAAACTGGATCTTTGGTAATCATCAATCCTCCTTCCACGGAATGATAGAGCTTTGTAGCATGCAGCGAACAGGTAGAAATATCTCCGTACTCAAAGATCGATTTCCCATTCACCTCCACTCCAAAAGCGTGTGCAGCATCATAAATCACTTTAAGTTGATGCTTTTGGGCAATCTCTTCAATTTTCTCTACATCGCATGGATTTCCGTACACATGGGTGGCTAAAATAGCAGTGGTATTCGGAGTTATCGCTTCCTCGATCTTATGGGCATCAATATTTAAAGAATGTTCATCGATGTCTACAAAGACAGGGGTACAGCCTTCCCACACAATACTGGAGGTGGTCGCTACAAAAGAAAACGGCGTGGTAATAATTTCGCCTTTCAGCCCTAATGCTTTAATCGCCATTTGTAAGGCAACAGTTCCGTTGGTAACAAATAGGAGGTGATTCACTTTGAGATGTTCCTTTAGCCGAAGTTCCAAATCACTGGCAAGTGGTCCCATATTGGTGAGCCAATTGCGTTTCCAGATTCCATCAAGATAGTGCTGATAAACCTGTTGTGGGGGTAAAAAGGGTTTGGTTACTGGTATCATATAATTATGCTGTTATTAAAATATATGTTTAATAAATTTCTATTATCTGCTAATATTTTTTAATAAATTATGTGCTTTCCAAAAATAAGGGACATATTTTTGGGCCATTTGAAGTCGAAATTCAGTTTTTTCGGCTATGTTACATAATTTATCTACTGTACTTTCTTTGGAATGTTCTCTATTTATATATTCCCATGTTTCGTCAGATTTCTTTTTCAGATAATTATCATCTGTGGTAATATTGGAAACTATATGTTGCAGAGAGATTCTTTTTGGATTATTCTGTAAGTGCTTATCCATATCATCTCCTAAATTATATTCTTCTGTATCCGCAAGCCATACATATTTATAATTATCAGGAAAGTCTTTTTTTCCATAATCTACAACAATGGACGGAATACCTAGTTTTGCAAAATCAAGAACCGAAGTTCCCATACCAAAACCAATGTCTATGTGTGTATTCTTCAAATAATCATTGAGTTCTTCGATAGGCAGGTTTTCTTTGATAATAAATTCAATATTCTTTCTAGAAAATTCTTGTAAAGGAATATGATTTAACATTTCCTTATAGGAGCTTACGATAATATGAAAAACTACTGGTGTTTCCGTTAATAAAAAGTCTTTCAAAATTCTTTTTAATGGAATCATCTTCCAGTCTACACTTCTGCCAATATAGCAACAAACCAACTTCTTACCATTGTTTTTCACATATAGGTTAGAAGAAATTCTATCCACAGTTATTGGCAGGAAGTGATAAAATTTTGCCTGGTAGCCCAGTTCGGTGTAAGATTCATTCTTTCTTCCACCGTCCATTGGCGCGAAGGCATTTTTTTCATCCAAAAGTTTTATTAATTTTCCACCTAATTTTTTAAAATTCAGTCCATATTTATAACCGGAAATCTGCCCTATATACTGGCTTAGGTTATAATAAATAATTTTTGGATTAACCTTTAAGAAACGATAAAGGAAGTGATCAAATGAAGTAATGACCATGACATCCTCTTCGGTTACCAAATCTGGTAAAGTATTCCAGTCAAAATTATCTATGTCTACCAATGGAAAATTTTTAATACCTTTTTTTTTAATAATCTTCATCATATCGCTTCCCTCAAAATTGAAAAAAATGAAGGGAACATTTCTTTTGGAGAGTTCCTCAAATATAGCAATCCACTGGTTGGCCACACCCCCAAGTGCACCCATATATTCAAAATAAAATATAATTTTTTTTGTGGATTTATTCGGAAGCATACTAAAAATTATTAAGAGATATTATTACCTTCTCCATCTCATCATCTTCTATCACCGGACTTATTGGCAAACTCAAAACTTGCTCATGGATTTTTTCGGTAATAGGAAAAGAAAGACCGTTATATTCCTCGTAAGCCTTCTGTTTGTGAGGAGGTATCGGGTAATGAATTAAGGTCTGGATGCCTTTTTCCAAAAGATCATTCATCAGTTGATCCCGATTTTCCGAACGCACCACGAACAAATGCCAAACATGTTCTGCTGGATTTTCGGGAAGTTCAGGTAAAATGATTTTTGGATTTTTAATCTCTGCGATATAGCGTTCCGCAATTGCTCTCCTTCTGTCGTTTTCCGCATCGATGTATTTTAGTTTCACATCCAGCACCGCGGCCTGTATTTCATCCAAACGGGAATTAAGCCCCTGGTAGATATTGACATATTTTTGGTTGGAACCATAATTGGCCAATGCCCGGATGGTCATAGCCAGATCTTCATCGTGTGTCGTCACGGCGCCGGCATCACCCAGCGCGCCCAGGTTTTTGCCGGGGTAAAAACTAAAACCCGCGGCATCACCGAGGTTGCCGGTTTTTTGGTCTTTCCAAACGGCCCCAATGGCCTGCGCGTTGTCTTCAATGATCCTGAGGTTGTGCCGCGAGGCAAGCGTTTCAAGTTCGTCATTCCAGCAAACGCGGCCATAAAGATGCACCACCATAATGGCCCTGGTTTTATGGGTAATAGCCGCTTCAATTTTGGAAATATCCAAATTAAAGGTGTTGATATCCGGTTCTACCAAAACCGGTTTTAGGCGGTTATCAGTAATGGCTAATATAGAAGCGATATAGGTATTGGCCGGTACGATCACCTCATCGCCTTCTTTCATAATGCCCAGTTCGATATAAGCTCTTAAAATCAGCCGCAGCGCATCCAGTCCGTTGGCCACACCAATAGCGTGTTGTGCACCGATGTATTGAGACAGGTTGTTTTCAAAGTTTTTTACCTCGTTGCCCAGCAGGTACCAGCCGGAGCGAAAAGCCTTTAACAGCCGCTCTTCAATTTCCTGCCGGTGGGCCAGGTTAATCTGTTGCAGGTCTAAAAATTTAATCATGTAATAATTTAGTATTCCAAATAAAAGATATAAACTCAGGAATAGGTAATAGTTCCTTTTTCGTCTATTGCTCCTTTCTGCTTTGCAGGGTTGCCAAACCATACAGTATGGGCGGGTACATCTTTGGTTACCACGCTGCCGGCACCTATCAAGGCATTTTCACCAATCGTATGGCCTGCAACAATTGTGGCATTAGCTCCGATAGAAGCGCCTTTTCGAATGATGGTTTTTGCAAAGGCCTCCGGGTAATGTTTGGAACGGGGAACCAGGTCGTTGGTAAAGGTGACGTTCGGTCCTATGAAAACATTATCCTCTAAGGTAACGCCATCCCAGATCTGCACTCCGGATTTAATGGTCACATTGTCGCCGATAGTTACGTCGTTTTCGATAAACACGTTAAAATTAATATTACAGTTTTTACCAATCTTAGCGCCGGCCAATATAACACTGTACTGCCATACGATAGAGCCTTCGCCAATATTTTTACTTTGTACTTCTGCAGTGGGATGTATTTTAACCATTTCTGAAATTTAAAAAATCCTGATACTTTCTTATATAGTCCTGCTCATTATATTCATGCGAAGCCAACACCAAACAAATAGCACCAGACGAAAAGTTTACCTCACTGGCCCAAATTCCGGGTAGAATATGCAACCCAATATCGGGCCTGTTCAGAAATACCTGCCTTTTAAATGTGCCATCATCAAGGGTTACCTCAAAACTTCCGCTTGCGGCAATTAAGAACTGATGACATTCATGGTGTGCATGCGCCCCACGGCTTTCGCCGCCGGCTATATCATACAGGTAAAACACTCTTTTTACATTAAAAGGGAAACGCTTGTCATTTTCAATAACGGTTAGATTACCCTGCTCAACAGATATTATGCCCAGGAAGATCAAAGCAAAATCAAAAACAGAATCTCTATTTTTCATCTTTCGCTTTTTTAAACTCTTCAAAGTCCATTATATAATCCTCCGGATCATATAATTGATCAGAAACAATCAGCGCCAACGAGTTGGTGGAAAAATTGTCCATGCTTCTCCAGTACATTTTGGGCACATACAATCCATAATAAGAGCGGTTCATGTGAAAACGCTGTTCCTCCTTTCCGTTGTGAAGCAGTACATCAAAACTGCCGGAGAGGGCTACAATAAATTCCTGCTGCTCTTTAAACGCATGACCGCCCCGGGTTTCCCCGCCCGGTACATCGTATATCCAGTAAGTTCGGGCAATTTTAAAAGGCAATTGCCCGGGAAATTCAAAAAAGGAAAGGTTGCCTCTTTTGTCTAATATTTTGGGTAATTCAATTATATACGGTTCCATCTTTATTGTCGATTAGAGCGGGATGTTATAAAAGATTGATTCCTTTTTCTACGCCTGCCACCAGTTTCACCTGCAATTGTTCCAGCACGATTTCAATTTTATTGCCTAACAGGCGTGTTACAGTTCCTTTTTTGCCTTTTAGCAGGCCCTGGGAGATTTCTATTTCCTGCCCGGGCTTTAAGTTAAATGCTTCCAGCTTAATGTTCTCGTGCTGCTGTACAAAATCACGGATGGCTTCTATTTCTTTTTCATCAATCACGGCGGGTTTCCCCAGCCAGTACACAAAGTTCACCACACCTTCCGTACGTCGCACGGGTT